>JAISDF010000026.1 GCA_031265025.1 Spirochaetaceae bacterium | reverse complement strand
GTTATCATCGATGAGGCTATCGAACTTTGCGGCGAAATTCTGGCGGGGACCGACGACGCCCAGCCCAGCGAATTCCTGGGCCGCCCCTGCTTTTACGGCAAAAAGAAGGGGGAGAATTTTATGCGGCTGGACGGAAAAACGGCCAACATCGCCTACAGCAAGGAGAAGATCCGCCGGGCCCCGTAACCCGATTAAACAGGGACAGGGGAACGCAAAGCGCCGGGCGGCCGCCTCGGTAATGTGCCAAGGCGGTCTCCCAGGCAATTTACCGGTACGGCGGCAATTCCCGCCGCAGCCGAAACTCCCGGCATCACGGTTCCCTTATCCCCGTCAGTCGTCCAGTGTGTATTCCTGCCCGGTGGCGGAGAAAGCCGAGGGGGCAATAGGCGCCGGGCGCGGGCAGTTCGTGGTCATGTCGTAAATTTTGCCGCTCCGGCTGGACTCCTGGATAGCATGGATGATCTCAATGGCATGATAGCCGATGTCGGCGTGGCAGCGCGGCCGGCGCCCGTTCAGCAGGGCGTAGCACATGTCCGCCAGGCCTACGCCGCGGCAGGAACGGTAAAAGCCGTGCAGCAAGGGCAGCTCCACCGTTTGAGGCGGCGTAAATTCAACAAGCTGCTGCACATCGTCATCCGGCAGCCCGGTATCCCCGCCGAAGGCGCCGCCCGGCTGCATTCCCGGCAGCAGCGTCTCCAGGGGAGGGGCCGCGCCGGCCCGGGTCACACTCAACCGGGCGTTGGTTATATTGGGGTCGCCCAATTTCATGGTACCGTCGGTGCCGGTCACCACAAAGCTCTGACTCAGGTAGGAGTCCGATGAGATATGGAAGGTGCCCAATACGCCGTTTTCAAACTCCAGCGCCGCCAGCAGCGTGGTAGGGGTGTCCACCGTAAAGATTTCGCCGTAACGCGGGTGTTTGGGGTTCGTAAAAACGCGCTGCGGGTGCAGGTTGCCGCCAAAGCCCGTCACACGCTTCACCGAGCCGAACAGGTTGATCATCTCGTGCAGGTAATATCCGCCCAAATCGAAGGGGAAGCCCCCGCCGTAATGCAGCGGAAAAAAGAAATGCTTAGGTTTGGTGTCAAAAAAGGGGGATTCCGGCTGGTAGCGCATAGTTATTTGGGCATGCACGGTTACCGGCCGGCCGATGATGCCGTCGTCCAGGTATTTTCGGGCCGACTGCTCCCAGGCGCCCAAAAAAGTGTCGGGCGCCGTGGTGTACATCACCTTGTTTTCTTCGGCAAGGCGCATCAACTCAGCGGCGCCGTCAAAGGCGGGGGCCATCATCTTTTCACAGTACACATGCTTGCCGCGTTTCATGGCCCGGCTGCTTATCTCAAAATGGGACTCTGGATAAGTCAAATTTACAACCACCCGTATCTCAGGGTCGTCCATGATTTCGTCCACCGTCATTTTGCGGATGCCGTAATGATCCGCCATCCACTGGGCGCGGGCGTCGATCTTGTCCGCCGCGCCTACCACGTCAATCACGGCAAACTGGTTCACCATGGCGTCCATATAGGCTGATTTACAGATACCGCCGCAGCCGATTACGCCTACATTCACTTTCTTCATTATTCACGCTCCTGTCGATTGCTGAAAATCGGATTAGTATTTACGCGAAAGCTGGGCCTCGGCCTCAGCTTCAGTAAGCTGCCGCTGATTGTAAAGCGCCATTACCTGCACATCCTTGTCCCGGAGTTTGTACAAAAAACCAATAACCGGTATGGCAATTGCAAGGCCGATTAGAGGCATCAGCGTGAACATTTTCCACAAACCCGCCATAGTGGACGCGGCTTGCCGAGCCTCCGCCCCGTTGTAGCCGATAATGGTCATCAGTATGCCGAGGATGCCCGCCGAGAAGGCGCTTGTCAGCTTGGCCGAAAAGGTTTGGATGGAAAAGGTAATCCCCTCGGCGCGCTTGCCGGTTTTGTAGTTCCCGTATTCCACGCAGTCGGCGGTGAACATCCCGCTCGTGGCAAAGAAGGCGCCGAATCCAAAATTGCGCAGCGCGTTGAGGGTCAGGAAAAGCGGCAAACTGCCGTACCCAGCGAAATAGGCGGCGGCGCTGGACGCCATATTCAGGATAAGCCCCGCCATCAGGATATTGAACTTATCCACCTTTTTATTAATTATGGGGATGAGGAAGGACGCGATAATCATGGGCAAAGTCATAGTAACCATCACAAACGGTATCATCTGCGGACCGCCCAGCATATATTTGCCGATGTAGCCATTCATGCTCATCACGGTATTGGTGAGCGAGCATACGATCATGGCGGTGTAGAAAATGAGCAGATATTTGTTGCCCCGCAGATAGGTAACGATGTCCTTAAGGGAGGCGCCGCCGCCGCCGGCGCGGAAACGCTCCTTGGCGAGGAAGTTGAGGGGAATCATGAGGATGAACGCGGCGACGGCAAACAGCACGGCGGCGGCGGACCAGCCCGCGGCTATGATAACGGGCATGACGACCATGCTGAGCAGCAGCATGGACAAAGCGGCCGCCATGCGGCCGATGCCCATGATTACGGTGCGTTCCTTGATGTTATTGGTCATGGCGGTGGCGAGGGCGAAGATGGGTACATCGGTGAGGGTATACAACGTATCATACAGCAGATAAGTCACGCAGGCGTAGACAACCTGGGCCCCGCCCGAAAGCCCTTCCGGCATTCCAAATGCGGCGATGATACTGACGGGTACGCCGACGGTGGCGATGCGGATCCAGGGTTTGAACTTGCCGCCTTTCAGGTTCATCTTATCTACGACGATACCGAACAGCGGGTCGTTCACGGCATCCCAGATGCGCGCCAGCAACAGGATCAGCCCCACCGCGGCCGGGGTCATATAGCGGTAATCGGTGTAGTAAAGCATCAGATACTGCGCGACAAGCACATACACGATATTTTGGCCGACAAAATACAATCCGTAGGAGCCCCGCTCCGCCAATGATGTATGGGCCGTCAATTTATCCGGGCCTGCAACATTTTTTGCGTCCATTCCAATTCCTCCATTCCTTGAATATGACTGGTCCCTCGATCCGCTCTTACCGTCCAGCCGCCGCCGAAACCCATAACGCCGATCTTCACATCCCTCCTCTGTCCGGCTTCAGCCCGCCGCGGCGTGGACCCTACCGGCCGTATTTTTCAAGCAGGTTGAACAGGGTTTTGCCTGTTTGCCGCGACGGCGCGTAGTTCATCAGCCAGCCCTCGAACTCGCCCACGACAGAGCCTTCAAAGCCGTAGTCCTTCAACATTTGAAGCAGTTCCCTGTAGGGGGTGTTGGGTTCCTCGCCGTTTTCGTCAAACATATGCGCCTTGCCGTGGCAGTGGACGGTGTATTTCAACAGCGGCTCAAAGGTGGAAAGCGGATTGCTCTGTATCTGCCCCGGCGCGTTGGGCCCCTGCCAGCAGGAGAAGTCGGGCACCAGGCGGAACCAGGGCGAATTTACCGTTTCCAGGGCTTTCAGGTAGTAGGCGGGCGGGTGCGGGGCGTGCAGTTCCACCCCCCAGATGACCCCGTATTCTTCCAGCGCGGGCAGCACGGCCTTCACATAGTCGATAAGAATCTCCACCGGGTCGGCATTGAAGGCGGGGCGCATGATCGGCGCGCCTATATACGATGTCATGGCGATCATCTTCTTGGCGTTGTGTATCATTTCTTCTTCGGTCTGCGGGCGGCCGCTGCGTATGTTTTTACCGAAATAGCAGCTAAAGCAGAATATTTTCATGCCGCGCTTTGCTACGTGATCCCGCACCCGCCGCAGATCGTCCAGGCTGGGATTAGGCCAGCCGGGAATATGCTGCTCGGCGATGATCTCCACCCCGTCGCAGCCCATTTCGGCGCAGCAGTCAACGGCCTCAAAGATATCCATTTTGCCGGCGTGGATATCGGCGCCGAATGAATAAAGACTCATTCCAAGTTTCATGTTATTTCACCTCCAGTTCACCGCTCAGCCGGTAGGGCAGGGTATCGTTTGGGAAACCATAGCTGAACGCCGTGCGCATATCGATGTCCACCTGCACCGTGTTCTTTTCACGCAGCACCTTTACTACGGCTTCATCGGCCAAGTACACTTCCGCTGCCTCGCCCATGCCCCACCACAGCTCGTACAGGTTTTTAGCGGCGGCGCTGGGTATCCTTTGCCCGCGCAGGGACAAAAAGGTCCTTTCCTCGGGCACGGTGTAGCCGTTAACCGTGATCCGCACAAAGCTGACGGTGGACAGGTAAGTCCCCGTGTACCAGGGGTTGCGTATCCGCAGCCGCCATCCGCCGCCCGTTTCCTCAATTTTGTCGTCCGCAAAAAGGTCGCGCTGGGCTACGCGGGAAAATACGAGTATCCCCTGCCTGCCCCGGTCGGCCTGGTTTCGGTTGGTCTTCGGCATTTCCATCGCCATATTGACTCCTCCTTAAAATAAACCAACTGGTTGGTTTATTATGAAACCAACATACCATGCCCATACCGCCCTGTCAACAAAATTTTTCATGAATTCAGAGTTTTTTATGCGGTATCCGGATTCAAACCGTGAATTGTGTTTTGGGCGCATCCCCGCCTACGGCGGGGACCGGGCTATCCGGGGCTCCGCTATCGCTCCGGCCCCGCCTGCGGCGGGTCTAAACCCCTCCTATCCCTTGCGCGGTTCCCTGTTCGGGGCATTTTTTTTGGAAAAAACCCGCATTTTTAAAGCAGCCGGGCCGGCGCGGCCCGCACCGGGGAAAAGCCGCGGCTCCTGTAGGGGTTTACTTGCGCTCCCCCCCGCTATGGGATAAGCTCTTTACCGTCTTAAGAATTTACCGCCATGGCTGTATGAGGGATTACAGAAACGTAAAGAAGAAACAACTTATACTTCTTTGACTTATTCGACCTTGCGGTAAAATTTTAAGTATGCTGTTTAGTATAATTAAGCTGCTAGTCTTGGGGGCATGGCTTTGGCGAAGAATGTGGTGCCGGGTGAAAAGGGAAAGCTGACAAGGAACCGGCTCGTCGTGCATGGGTTTTCCCTGTTCATGAAAGGCGGGGTGGCCGACGTTTCGCTGGATGATATCCTCCAGTACAGCGGCGTAAAGAAGGGCGTGTTTTATTACTATTTTGACAGCAAGGAGGCTTTTTTGCACGCCTGCTTCGAGGAATGCTACCTCCAGCCCGTGGGCGAAGTGCTGCGGGATTTTTATGCCGAAGAACCCTGCTCCATTGCCGACATCCTCTACTTCTTTAACCACTTTGCCATCCGCGTAAAGGAAAAGATGGACGCCCTCATGGGGGACTGCGCGGTAGAGCTGGACGACGTGTATTCCAACATCTCCTATATGTCCCGCAAGGATAATTTTATGGCGGCCCATTATTTCGATTTTCACGAGCGGCAGCGGCTGTATGTAGAGCGCTGCCTTGTGAACATGCGGAACAAGGGCCTGGTTGACCCGGACGCCGACTGCAAGGAGTTGGCAAAGATGATGTGCTGCTGCCGCGAAGGCGCGTTCATGATGTGGTCCAAACAGAAAAGAGAGGACTTCGCCGGCACAATGACCGCTTTTATGCGCTATTTCGAGCAATTGCTCGGCCCGCGCCCGGCATAAACGCGGCTTAAACGCCCTCCCCTCCCCAAATTATCATTGAACAAAACTCCGGCCCGTGGTAAACTAAGGCGGTTTGTACCGCTGTCCCTTCGGGTAAAACCGGGGGGCGCAGAAAAGACCGGAATGAGACAGGCGGGGAAAATGCCGGGTACAACAGGAACAAAGAGAATTTCTATGCTCAAGATGGGCAGGGCGCTGCTCCTCCTGGTGTTCCTCACTACCCTTCCCGCCCTGTACGGCCAGATCAATTCCCCCAGAAGGGCCGTGGACGATCTTTTGTTTAAGGTTGCGGTGTACGGACCCAGCGACGATATATTTATCTGGTGGGGCCACGCCGCCCTGATCGTCGAAAATACCCGGTGTAATTATTCCCGGGTCTTCGATTGGGGCATATTCTCGTACCCCAGCGAAAATTTTTTATGGGATTTTCTCCATGATCGGATAAGCTACAAATGTACGGTCGAGACTCTGGATCTGCAAATGTATATCGACGAAGACCGGGATATTACAATTTATACCCTGGACCTGGAGGCGGAAAAAAAGGAACAGATTCTGGAGTACGCGGAAAACAACGTACTCCCGGAAAATTGCTACTATGACTACCACGAGTTTCGGGACAACTGTTCCACCCGAATCCGCGATATTATTGATATAGGAACCGGGGGCCAGTTGAAATCATGGGCCCTTACTACATCCGGCCGTTTTACCACCCGGCAGCATATCCGGCGTTTCACCTGGTTCAGGCCCTTTTCAGACTGGTGTCTCGATTTTCTGATGGGCCGGGATCGGGACGCCCCGACCACCCTATGGGATGAAATGTTTCTACCCGTAGAGGTAGGACGCAATATCGTGGATTTTGCCTACATCGATTCCGCCGGCG
>JAISDF010000239.1 GCA_031265025.1 Spirochaetaceae bacterium | reverse complement strand
GCCCGCAAATTTCTTTCTGCACGGCATAGCGTGAAACACGTTCACTGTATCTTCATCTATTATATTATACGCAACTTCAATAAGTTTTCCAGCGGTATCATACCCGACTATCAGCCATTAGTTTATATACGCTTCGAAATGTAGTTCCCTGGGGTAAAATAGTCAAGGCGCCCCCTAAAAACCGTACCTGACACCCTCTGTGTCCTTCATTCTTATTCAGGGAATGTGGCCGCAGGCAACCCAGTGGCCCGGTCTGATCTGCCTCAGTTCCGGTTCGGCTGAGGCGCAGTCCTTTCCGGCGATACAGCACCGGGTATGAAAGCGGCAGCCTGGGGGAATATGGCGGGCGTCGGGTACATCACCGGGAAGTTCCGCGCCTTTCCGCTGTCTGCCGGTATCAGGTATGGGGATGGCCCCGATGAGCCCCCTGGTATAAGGGTGGAGGGGATTTTCATACAGTTCATTTTTACCGGCAATCTCCAATAGTTTTCCCAGGTACATCACCGCGATACGGTCACTGATATGCTTTACCACGCTGAGGTCATGGGAGATGAACAGGCTGGTGAGCTTCCTCCTGTTCCGCAGGGAGCGCAGAAGGTTTAATACCTGGGCCCGTACCGAAACGTCCAGCGCCGAAAGGGGTTCGTCAAACACGACGAATTCGGGATTCAGCGCAAGAGCCCGCGCTATGCCGATGCGCTGCCTCTGTCCCCCGGAGAATTCATGGGGGAAGCGCTCAAGATGATGGCTTGAGAGACCGACTTCTTCCAGAATCCTGAGCGCCGCTTCCCTGCGCTGTGTCCTGTTCCCCATCTTGAATACAGCCAGGGGAGCGGTAACTATTTCTTCCACCGTCATGCGGGGATTAAGGGACGCGTAGGGGTCCTGAAACACTATCTGTATCCTGCGCCGCATGGCCCGCAGGTCTTTTTTGGACAGGCTAAGAAGGTCCTTCCCGCGGTAAAGGACAGAACCCCCGCTGGCCGGAATGAGATGCAGTATCACCCTGCCCAGGGTCGATTTCCCGCAGCCAGACTCTCCCACAAGGCCCAGGGTTTCACCTTCCTGTATGCTGAAACTTACCCTGTCCACAGCGCGCAGTGGTTTTCCATGTCCCGATAAACCCCGGCCATGATAGAATTTGCTGAGTTCTGAAACCGTGATCAGGCCATGGTCCGGCATAGTATCCGGCATGTCAGTTGTCCTGGTACAAGAAACACGCGGTCAATGAATCCCCGCTTCCGGCAAGGCCCGGCTGCCGGATGCCGCATTGGGCCAGGGCCTTTCCGCAGCGGTCATAAAAACGACAGCCCCTTGGCATGGCGCGCGGACCGGGGACCGTGCCGGGAATGATGTCCAGCATGTCCACATCCCTGTCCAGGCTGGGTATGGAGCGTAAAAGGCCGCTGGTGTAGGGGTGTTTTGGGTTCCTGAAAATATCGGCGGTAGCGGCGTATTCAACCCCTTTGCCCGCGTACATAACCATTACCCGGTCCGCCATTTCGGCGATGACTCCCATATCATGGGTGATAAGCATGACGGCCATACCCAGGTTCTCCCGCAGGGATCGTATGAGGCTCAGGATTTGCGCCTGAATCGAAACATCCAGCGCTGTTGTCGGTTCATCGGCAATGAGCAGCCTGGGACCGCATGCAAGGGCCATCGCTATCATCACCCGCTGGCGCATACCGCCGGAAAACTGGTGGGGATATTCCGAAAAACGCCGGGCCGCTGAAGGGATGCCCACCCGGTCAAGCATATCCAGCGCCGCCTCCCTGGCCCTGGCTTTGGAAAAGCCCCGGTGTACCATAAACGGCTCCATCACCTGACGGCCTATGGTCATGGTGGGGGTCAGGGAAGTAAGCGGGTCCTGAAAAATCATGGATAGGCGGTTGCCCCGGATTTTACACATGCGTTCTTCGTCCAGGGCAGTCATATCCGTACCCTCAAATACTATGCTGCCTTCCAGTACGCGGCCGTTTTGGGGCAGGAGACCCATAACGGCGAAAGAACTGACACTCTTTCCGCAGCCCGATTCTCCCACAATGCCCAGTATCTCCCCCTCTCCGACATGAAAATCCACGCCGTCCACAGGGACCGTCATTCCTTCTTCGGTTTCAAAACCGACCCGCAAGCCGCGTACCGAAAGCAGCGCGTCCTTCATGCCTATCTCAGGTCCCACTCCCAGGTTGCCCAGCGTTCAGAGGCAAAATCCTCTGGGTGTACATTACCCAGGCGTCTGTTGTAGGCAATCAGGGTGTTGGGAGAATAAAGGACAGGCAGGGCGGCAATCTCGCGGTGCCGCTTCTGATATTGGTTGAAGAACGGCGCCCTGGCTTCAAAAGTAAGGGCGCTGATTCCCCTGTCGATTATATTGGCAAGTTCATAACTTTTAAGCAGGGCGAAATTCACCTCGCTTTCGGGGTGTATCATTTCGCGGCTCTCGCTGGGGTCCATTTGGCCACCTGAACCTATGACGCCTATATCGTGTCTGCCTTCCCTCATTTCCCGCATAAGGGTTGAAAAATCCACCAGGTTGATCCTGACCTTGAGGCCCACCGCTTCCAGGTTCTGTTGAATCAGTACCGCCGCCTGTTCACGGCTGGCGTTTCCTGAGGGAACATAAAAAACCAGTTCCTGGTTAAAGGGAAAATTTTCCCGCCGTAAAATTTCCCTGGCCCGGACAGGATCGTACCAGACTTCTACGGAAGAATCGTAGTAGGGATTGGATGGGACAATGGGAGTAACCAGCGGCACACCCTGTCCCTGATACACAAGATCAATGAGAACCTGACGATTAACGGACATGGAAATGGCCTGGCGTACAGCTTCGGTGAGGTAGGGCTTTTGGGTATTGATGAGCAGGGTCTGGTAATTGGTGGTAGGAACCGATTGGGTGACCAGGCCGGACTGAGCCTGGGCAAGGGCCCAATCAGCCAGCACTATACTGCCCAGGGCGGGAATATCCACTTCCCCGCTGATAAGGCTTGCCAAAAGGCTGTTCGCGGGAACCACCCGTACCACCAGCTTGTCAAATTTCGGCGCTCCCAAAAAATAATCCTTGTTGGCGGCATATTCAATCCTTTCCCCTTCTATTTTACTGAGGAAACGGAACGGCCCGGTTCCTATGGGACTTTCCCAGGTTTCGGGGGCGTTGAGCTGCGCGCTTGTTTTTCCTTCCAGGATATGTTTGGGCAGGATGAAGACATTGTTCAAACTGGTCAGCAGGGTCTCGTAAAACATGGCGTTACGCATGCGTATAACCACGGTATTCCTGTCCACAGCCCTGACCGCGATGGACCTGGGGCCTGTCTCGGCGCCTGACTCATCCACACCGGCTATATAACCCAGATAGTGACGGCTTACCGCTTCTACCGCCGGATTGGAATACAGTTGAAAGGTGAATACCACATCATCGGCGCTAAAGGGAGCTCCGTCCTGCCAGCGTACATTCCGGTTGAGGTGAAAAGTTATCTCGGTGGAATCGGCATTGACTTCCCAGCTTTCCGCCAGTTCAGGGGCATATTCGCCGTTTCCCTTTGCCGAAGCGAGCTTGTTGTAGATTTGCCCGCACACAAAACGGGTGTAGGCGGCGCTTGAATTCAGGGGCATCAAGGTTTCCCATGCGTTGGTAATGGCGATAGTAACCACCTTTTCCGCCGGACCATCCGCCCTGGGGCGGGCGGCGGCGGCCTGAACCGCGAAAAGTAAAGCGGCGGCGGCCAGAGTGAGGGCGGCCATTGTCTTTGTTCGTTTCATACATACCATCCTTGTTGTGAGCTGGATGAACTTATCCCAAAGTTTGTACGGTTTTGGGATAGTTCAATTTTCATAGTAAACCTATGTGATTTATAAGAATAATACAAAGCGTTAATTCTGTCAAGTTCCGTCAGCGGAATAATCAGTCTGTCCGCCGTGGGTCTAGGGCATCCCGTATGCCGTCACCCAGAAAATTGACGCTGAGTATGGTCAGCACCAGGGACAGACCCGGAGGCAGCCACTGCCAGAATTTATAGGCAAGAACCGTAATGGACTGGGCCTCGTGGAGCATGTTTCCCCAGCTTGCCATAGGGGGTTGTACCCCCATGCCAAGGAAACTCAGGGCCGATTCGGTCAGTATCGCCGAAGCGGTCATGGACGCGCAGGCCACCAGAACCGGTGAAAGGACATTGGGAAGCACATAGATAATCATAATCGCCAGGTCTCTGGTACCCACCGCCCTGGCGGATTCAACATATTCCTTTTCCCGTACCGAGAGCGCTTTGCTGTGGGTTATACGGGCAAATTCGGTCCAGCCCAGGAAACCTATTACCAGCGGAACCGACAACAGGGAGGGACCGATAACGGAGACCAGGACCAGTATCAGTATCATCGACGGAAAGGACATGAACATATCCACCAGCCGCATGACGATCATTTCTATCCAGCTCCGGTAATACGCCGCCAGGAGACCCAGGGGTATTCCCAGCGCCGCCGCAGTCAGAGTGGATAGAAAACCGACAAAGAGGGAAACCCGGCCGCCGTAGATGAGCCGGGCAAAAATATCCCTGCCTATAGAATCGGTCCCCAGAATGTGTACCGTACCGGGGGCCGTGTCAAAGGCGCCAAGATCGGAAAAATAGGGATCAAGGTCCAGAACCAGGGGAAGAAAAACAACCGCAAGAATTTCGGCGCATAGAATAACAAGGGCGGCGACAGCGGGTTTACGGCGGGCGAATTTTTTAAGGCCGTACCTGAGACGCGTTCTTCCGCTATTCATACCGTATCCGGGGATCCAAAAAACCGTACAGCAAATCTATTATCAAATTGATCACCAGAACCCCGGCGGATACGATAACGGTAATCCCCATGATGACAGGGTAATCCCTAAGGGCTATGGAACGTACCATAAGGGAACCGAGACCCGGCCAACTGAAGACCTGTTCGGTCACTACCGCCCCGCTTATAAGCCCGGGCAGGGACATGCCTATGACCGCCGCCACAGGGATAAGGGCATTTTTCAGTCCGTGCCGCAGCAGTACCTGTGTCTTTGTAAGGCCCTTGGCCCTGGCGGTGCGGATATAGTCTTCCCCCAAAACCTCCAGCACCGAGGAACGCACATGGCGTATCCAGCTTCCTGTATGCTGAAAGGAAAGCACCAGGGCCGGCAGGACAAGATGCTTCAACAGGACAGGAATTGTTTTCTCTCCGCCTGAATCGTACATGCCGTTGGAAGGGAGGATTTTCAGACCCGCCGCGAAAATAAATATCAATGCCAGACCAATAAAAAAATTCGGCGTGGAAAGCATCAAAAACGAAAATCCCGAAGTAAGGTAGTCCCGCCTGGAACCGGGTTTTGACGCGGCCAGTATGCCCAGGACAAGGGATACTGCCAGGGACAGTACAATAGCCGTTCCGGCCAGGAGGAGGGTGGGACCGATACGCTCGCCTATCATGGTCAGAACCGGCCGCCTGGTAGCGTAGGAAAACCCGAAGTCCCCGTGAAACAGCGCCTTGAGCCAGTTTATATACTGCACCCAGACCGGTTTATCCAGCCCGTAGATGATTTTCCGCCGTTCAAGTTCCGCCGCGCTTATATGGGGATCAACCAGAAGCGCGTCCAGAGGGCTACCCGGCGCCAGGGAGGCTACGATATACGCTATGATGGTGATGCCTATAAAGGTTGGCGCGGCAATACAGAGGCGGCGTATACAGTAGCTTCCCTTCATGATTGAATATTATTCCTATAGAAATTATATGTGTCAAGACAGGGACTGTATGTACCGGGTCAGCTTGTCCATGCCTTCGCCGCTTAGCGAAGAAACGGCAAAGACAGGCTTGGCGCCGGCGAGGGTGAGGAGTTCACGGGCGCGGCGTATGTCGTCCGCTGTAGCGAGGTCCAGCTTGGTGATGACTCCGGCAACGGGGACCTGAAACATGGCGGCCTGGCCGGGTGAAAACCGGAAGCCTGAGTTTACCGGGTCCTGCAAAAAGAGTACGAGGCCTGAGTCAACGGCGCTTACTGCCAGGCGGTTCCAGAGGGTGCGGTTCTCCATGTATTCTCCGGGGGTGTCAATGGCCCTGCCTATGATCTGCGCTGTCTGGGTTTTTACATAGACCTGGGGAAGGGCCGCGAGGCGCTGGCAGAGGGTGGTCTTGCCGCAGCCTATGCTTCCGGCCACCATGATGTACACGGCGTTTAGCTCCTGGTGATTTCCGAGGGAACGAACTGCAGGGTTCCCGAGAGCACGTCCAGTACGGCTTTTATGCCGGCTTCCACATTGGATACGTCGCCCGAAAAAATAAGGGAACCTGAAAAGCGGTCCACAAAGACCAGTTTGATTTCCGCAGCCTTGGCCGCTACGTCGGCGCCTATGATGGCGCCTTCGCCGGGGGTGATGGTCATGATGCCCAGGGCCCCGGTTTCTGTGTCCACGGCGCCGAGTTTTTTGTAAAGGCTCCTGTCGGGGTTGGCGATAACATGGGCCAGCGTAACCTGCTTGCCGGGCACAAATTCCTGAATGATGCGCTGTTTGTCCTGGGACATGGTTTCCTCCGTTACAAGAGTGTGGCGAATACTTCGGGCCGGGGGTTGGGTATAACGGTCGAGGCGACCAGCGCGCCGTTATGTTCGGCTTCTTCGCTTCCCGCCCTGAGCGCCGACTTGACCGCAGCCACGCTGCCCGAAAACACCACAAAGGACTTGCCGCCTATGCCTGTGGCAAGCCGTATGTTCAACAACTGTATGTCCGCGGCCTTGACCGCAGCGTCGGCCGCGTACACGGCCTGGGTGATGGTGTAGAATTCCAGTATGCCCAGGGCGCTCACCTTTGCCGGGGGCGTGGTCTGGTTGATGGCGGGAATCACCTGGGGGTCAAGCCTGGGGATGACTACCGAATCAATCACATAATGGCCGCACAGTTCCCGCGCCGCGCCTATCGAGGCATGTACCGCCGATACTTCACCATGAAAAAGTATATTGTACTTGCCGGGGCAGGTTTCCTTGGCAAAAACAAGGACGGTTTCGGCGGTTTTGAGTATGGCGTCGGCCGCCTCAATTCCCTTGGCTATGCTCGAAAATTCAATAAACCCTATGGCTTCATGCATCAGAACGCTCCGCTTCGATTAGTATGCGGTCCGCAAGAGCGCGCACCCTTCCGCTTATGGACGCGTGGATTCTGGCGCCCAGTTTTCCCTGGGGTATGTCGGCGATAAGGCTGCCGGCCTCGACCTTCTCGCCTGTTTCCACACAGGGAAGGGCCGGAACACCGGCGTGCATTTTAAGGGGAATGGAAACCCGGCGCACATCCTCCATATCCAGAAAGCCCCCAATCCCAAGGCCGTAATAGGGAGAAAGCCCCGCCCTGGCGGCCATGCGCTCCGAGGGGATTCTCCGGTACGGCCACGCCGGGCTGGGTTCTTCCCCCGGTGAAAAATCAGGCTTCATGCCCCTCTGGCGGTATTCCTCTTTGATGAGCGCGTTTATCCTGCAAGGTTGAAGTTCCATGGGGCAGGCGTACATTTCGCAGATGCCGCATTCGCAGCAGAGCAGGGCGTTTTTTGCCGCCTGGGTTTCGAGGAGTTCATCCATGTTCCGGGAGGAACCGAAGGCCCGCATGACAAGGTGGGGCCGGAGGGGGCTTCCCAGCAGCCTGCGGGGACAGAGGTCGGAACACTGGCTGCACTGGATGCAGGAGGCATGAGCCCTGTTCTTCATGTGAAGGGGCGTTACGCGGCGGCGCAGGTCAAGGTAATGGCCTTCCTCAAGGACAATGATGCCGGAAGTGGTCTTTGTTACCGTTTGGCTGTCAAGGTCCTCAGTGTCTATGGGCCGCCCCATAAGCGGGCCGCCTGAAATGATAAGGGGTCTTGAGGTTTTTACGCCGCCGGCCTGTTCTATACATTCCGAAAAACCCGTTCCTATGGGCGCGCGAAGCACCAGGGGATGGGCGACAGCGCCGCTTACGGTAAGGTATTTATGGGTCAGGGCTTTGCCTTCCAGGGCGTCGGCCACCGCCAGCAGGGTCCCCGCGTTGGAAACCACCGCGCCCGAATCGGGCGGTATGCCGCCGGGAGGAACCCTGACGCCCGCCGCTTCATAGAGGAGCACCTGCTCGTCTCCGGCGGGATACACGCTTTCGAGGAGGCATAACGCAACGTTGGCTTTTCCCGCGATGGCGGTTTTGAGTGAGGCTATCTGTTCCCGGTAATGGTCCTTTACGGCAAAGATGACTTTTTCAGCGCCCAGGGCTTCTTGTATCGAAAGGGCCGCGGTGACAAGACGTCCCGCGAAATGAGCCATGATGTACTGATCTGTCCCAAGCAGAGGTTCACACTCAGCCCCGTTGATCACGAGGAGCCTTGCGGGACTTGAGTATTTGACATGGGAAGGAAAGCCCGCCCCGCCTTCGCCGGCTACGCCGGCTTCCCGGACCAGCCGGGAAATCTCGTTCATTTTTTCCGCTGCTTTCCGGTTTCCGCCGTGTCGATAATGCCCACAATGGCGGCGTCAATGGGCGCTTCGCCTGAACCGTCCCCCCTGGTCTTCGAGGCGCAGCGGGCGGTACTTCCCGAAACCACGAGGACTTCTTCGCCAATCCCCGCGCCCACAAGGTCGGCGGCCACAAACGCGCCGCCTGTGCCGCCTTCCCGAACCAACATAAACTTGAAACCTTCAAGGGAGGCTTCCTTTTTTGTGCTCCAGATATGCCCGACAACCGTACAAACCTGCATAAAAACTCCTTATACTATAGGCGGCGTAAGCCGCCGCTAGAGCGTAAACCGCCGCCGCTATGGCGCTAGTCTTCCCATTCAATCCTGCAATGGGCCTCGTAAAATACATCTTTTGCCGCGGGGGTTACTATGGTTCCCCTGGGGAGCCGTATCTTGCCGCCGGTCTTGACAAGGCGTTTCGCGTCGGCCTCGGTAACAAGCGCCGCCTTTTTGCCAGGCGGGAGAGCCGCGCCGGGCAAGACAGCGGCGGGCGGGCGGGCCTGGGAAACGCAAGCCTGGGAAACGCGGGCCGCAGCCTCCGGCGTACTCCCCGCTGTTTCGGGGGGCAGTATTTCGAGGCGGTCGCCTTTTTGGTACATGCAGGCGTTGGCCTCGTCAAAGTCAATATGAAGG
>JAISDF010000209.1 GCA_031265025.1 Spirochaetaceae bacterium | reverse complement strand
ATATCCAGGGCGGTCGGGGAAACCATGGCGCTTATTCTCGTGGCCGGAAATTCACCCCAGTTTATACGGGGAATCACGGACAGCATACGCACCCTTACCGCGACCATCGCCCTTGAAATGGGATACGCCGAAGGCAGGCACAGCGAAATGCTTTTTTCAATAGGAGTGGTACTGTTCGTCATCATCCTCGTTCTCAACAGCGTCATTCTTCTGGTAAAACGGAAAGCCTGAAACACGGGGTAAAGGATACACGTTATGGGAAAGAAACGAAAAATTATAGACAGCCTTCTGTACTGGGTCATGGCGTCGGGCCTTGTACTGGTGGCGGCAGTTCTTGTTTTGATTCTTGCCTACATACTCGTCCAGTCGGCGGGTTTTCTCAACGTTTCCTTCGCGTTTAAGCCGGCCGAAGACGGCGGCATTTTCCCGATGATAGTTACCACCTTTTACGTGGTGCTTGTATCCCTGGCGATAGCCCTTCCCGTGGGAATAATGACGGCGATTTTCCTCAACGAATATTCCCTTGACGGTCAGGCGGTACGCCTCCTGCGCCTGGCCATTGAAACGCTTGCCGGCATTCCGTCCATCATCTACGGCCTGTTCGGGCTTTTGGTTTTCTGCCGCGTGTTTAAGTTCGGCCAGTCGATCATGGCGGGGGCCCTTACGTTAAGCATCATGATACTTCCCGTAATTATAAGAACTGTTGAAGAATCCCTTAAAACGATTCCTGATTCTTTCCGGGAAGGCAGCCTGTCCCTCGGGGCGACAAAATTCCAGACGATTTTCTTTGTGGTCATTCCGCCGGCTCTGCCGGGCATTGTTACCTCGGCGATTCTTGCCGTAGGCAGGGTTGTCGGGGAATCGGCTCCGGTGCTTCTTACCGTGGGCATTACACGCAACCTTCCAAGATCGGTTTTTGAATCGGGCCGCACCCTGACCATACATCTTTACTATTTGACAAAGGAAGCGATACATCCTGACGATTTCGGCATAGCCTTTGCCACGGCCGCTGTCCTTGTCATACTGGTGCTTTTGATAAACACGGCGACAAAGATAATCACCGGGATTTTCGGGAAACAAAGGGGAGGATACGGATGAGCTCCTTAAAGATTGAAGTCGGCGGCCTGGATTTTTTCTATGGGGAATTTCAGGCCCTCAAGAACATCAATTTTTCCCTTGCCCGCCGGGAAGTGTCCGCCCTTATCGGTCCTTCAGGCTGCGGTAAATCGACTTTCATCAGGGTGCTTAACCGCATGAACGACCTCATTCCGTCCTGCCGCGTTACCGGGAACGTTCTGCTTGACGGGGAAGATATATACAACGGCATGGATGTAACCGAGCTGCGGACCAGGGTGGGCATGGTATTCCAGAAACCGAATCCTTTCAATATGAGTATTTTTGACAATGTAGCCTACGGGAAAAGAATGCAGGGGACGCGGAACAGGCGGAAACTTGAGGAACTGGTTGAGGCGTCCCTTACCAAGGCGGCGCTCTGGGACGAGGCAAAGGACAGGCTTAAAAAATCCGCTTTGAGTCTTTCAGGCGGCCAGCAGCAGCGGCTCTGCATTGCCAGGAGCATTGCCATGGAACCGGAAATAATACTGATGGACGAACCGACCAGCGCCCTTGATCCTATTGCCACAGGCAAGATAGAAGAGCTTATAGGTGAACTTAAAAAAGACTACAGCATTATCATTGTTACCCACGCCATGCACCAGGCGGCGCGGGTAAGCGACAGGACGGCGTTCTTTCTTTTGGGGGAACTCATCGAATACAGCGATACCAAAACGCTCTTTACAAGCCCCGGCGACAAGAGAACCGAAGACTATATTTCAGGGAGGTTCGGCTGATCTATGGAAAACAAGCGCGCGGTTTTTTCCGAAGAACTTGATATGCTGCGCCGGGATATTCTTGCCATGTCGTCTCTGGTCGAAGAAGGCCTTGGAAAGGCCCTTGCCGCCTTCAAGGAAAACGACAGGGAACTGGCACAGACTGTCCGGGAAGGAGATGCCGCGGTCAACGCGATGCAGCTTAAAATAGAGGACGATGTGGTTATGCTCATAGCCACCCAGCAGCCCGTAGCCAGGGATCTCAGGGAAATTTTTACGATATTGAAGATCACGGTGAACCTTGAACGGGCGGGGGATCATGCGGTACACTTGGCAAAGACGGCAATGAAGCTCTCGGGCAGGACGCCGTTCCGCGCGATGGACCGCCTTGAGCTGATGGTAAAAACCGGCCAGGAGATGATACGCGCTTCAGCCTCGGCCTATCTGAAACAGGACCCCGACGCCGCCCGGAAAGCCGCCGCCCTGGATGATATCATTGACGGCGAACATAAAAAAATTTCAGAGGAGATGCTGCGCCTGATGAAAGGACATCCTGAGCTGCTGAAAAAGGCCCTTCGTTTTCTCCATACCTCCGGGGATCTTGAACGCCTGGGGGATCATGTTACCAATATCTGCGAAGCGATAATTTATATGACGGAGAGTAAACACGAAGAACTCAATGAATAAGTCCGCCCCGAACACAATCCCGGCGAACCGGGCCGCCGTATTGATCATCGAGGACGATCCCGGCATTCAGGAACTGCTTAGCCTCGCGTTTTCCGGCGAAGGGTGGCGCCTCCTTAAAGCGGGAACAGGAGAAGACGGCATAGCCCT
>JAISDF010000207.1 GCA_031265025.1 Spirochaetaceae bacterium | reverse complement strand
TTCCAAACTGGATTGCTGTAAGTATAGCATATATAATTTGAAACGTCAATGTATTGACAGCGAATTTTTCGGGCAGTACGGCTACTTGTTACGTTCCGCCGGTACTGATAAGGTTATATCCAGGGTCCGTCATGCGGTAATTTTTATGAGTAAAGAGAATAAAGAAAAAACAGTGAAAAGTTCAGGCGGCGGGAAAAAACCTGCCGCCGGAATGGTAAAAACCGGGAGAAAGACGCCGGGGGCGGCAAAGCCGGCAGGAAAAGCCACGGGGCGCGGGGCGGCAAAGCCGACGTCAGCAAGGTCAGCGCCAAAAAAACCCAGGGCAGGAGCGGCAAAGCCGACGTCAGCAAAATCCGCGCCCAAAAAGCCCAAGGCAGGGGCGGGAAATTCCCGCCTTGCCGCCCTGGCAAAAGAGCTTGCCGCCCTCATTCCCCGGCTTGATGAGGAAGGGCTTTTGTTCCTCATAGAACAGGCCCAGGTTCACCTTTACAATATGCAGGTTGATGAACTCAACCAAACCATGCTGCGGAACGCGGAACGGGCGGAACGCGGGCCCAAGGCCAAAAAGCCAAAGGGGTCCGGTCAGGCGGACCTGGGGATTCAGGTTTCGGCGGACAAGCACAGTTATTACATTGTGTACCGGGGCAAATGGGTGATGTTCACCGATGAGGAAATAATGCAGCTTGTCAAAATAGCCTCGGCCCCGGTTGACGGCTATGAAAAAAGCATCGCGCTCTACCGCTGGTTTGAACGGGAGAGGCGGGACGTATTCGGGACCATTCCCATAGAGGGAAAGACCGATCCCCTTTTGACCCGGCTGGCGGAAGTCATCAGGAAAAATTTCAAGGTAAAGTACAAGTAATGAATATTTTTGAAGCTGTGGTCCTTGGAGCGGTTCAGGGTCTTACCGAATTTCTCCCTGTCTCAAGTTCCGGCCATCTGGTGCTGTTCCAGAAGATTATCGGCATCTCCGAGCCCGCCCTGTTCTTTGATACCCTGCTCCACTGCGGAACCCTGGCCGCCATATTCCTGGTGCTGCGCCGGGATATCTGGGCGCTTATAAAAAAGCCCCTGCAGCCCCTTACCCTGTACCTCATCATCGGGACCATTCCCGCGGTGATTGCCGGGCTCCTGCTCAAGGATTTTATAGAACGGGCCTTTGCGGGGGGCGCTTTTTTGGGGTATGCCTTTATCTTTACTTCACTCGCCCTTTTCAGCGCCGAATACCTTTCGGGTCTTCCGGGCAGGGAACGGCGCGGCAGTGATATAAACTGGTTCGACGCCCTCATAATCGGCGTATTGCAGGCCGTAGCCATTATGCCCGCCGTATCCCGTTCAGGCCTTACCCTTTCGGGCGCTCTTTCCCGCAGACTTGAACGGGGCTTTGCCGCCCGTTTTTCCTTTCTCCTGGCAATTCCCGCCATACTGGGCGCCCTTGTTTTGCAGATACATGACCTTGCCGCCGGGGAAGGCGGCGCCTCCCTGGAGACGCTGCCCGTGATTGCGGGAACCCTTACCGCCGCTCTGGTCGGCATAGTATCGGTCAGCCTCATGCTGAAACTGGTGCGTGAACATTCGCTCAGGGGCTTTGGCGTCTACACCGCCGTACTCGGCATACTGGTACTTGTTGACCAGCACCTGAGCCACCTCTTTTTTTAGCGCGCCCTGTTCCGTCAGCATACGGAAGCGGCGCAGTTTCCGTCTTCAAGGGTGAAGCGTACCGAAGCATGAAGACCCGGCAGACTGAGACCGGCCATGTTCAGCGCGTCGGTGGTAAAACATTCAGCGTATTTTTTGAGCATCCCCACTATAGCAGGACTGGGGCAGGGGTCCGGCCGGTCATTGCTGACGGAGATGACGCCATAGGCGGGTTTGAGTCTTTCAAGAAGCTCATCATCCAGGGCGTCCCGGTGGCCGTGATGGGGAACTTTCAGTATATCGCAGGGTCCTGGAGGAGAGCGCTTCCAACAGGCCGCGCTTACATCGCCGGGCAGCATGATGACCTGTCCTTCGTAGTTCAGAACAATACGGAGACTGGTATCGTTGATCCAGGCGTCAAGCGGGCCGAGGGCATCAGGGTCCATTGTTCCGCCGAGAACGCCGCTGATTATGGCGTCCTGCTCCCGGTAAAGTCCGGCTTCGGCATGGAAGCAGCTTACGCCAAGTTTGCCGGTAAGTGAACGGGACAATTCCCCTGTCTTGCCGCCCAGCGGCCGCAGGGGAACGCCTTTCCGGTCAAGAGACCTGAGAGCCTTGGTATAGATATTCAGTGAACAAATGAGATTATTGATTCCACCGTCATAGCGGCCGGACAGACGCCGGTCCAGGAGGTGTTTACCGGGAAGACAGTTGGTCCAGAATTCTCTTACTTCAATTTCATCACAGATGGTGAACATTCCTCCCGCATGATCAAGATGCAGATGGGAAAGCACAAGGAGGTCTATGCGCGTAACGCCTTCGCGCTTTAAGAAGGCGGCGGCGCTGATACGAGCAGAGGGTCCCGGCGGACAGCCGGTATTACAATCGCCGGTGTCAACAAGAAGGGTAAACAGGAGCCTTGCGCCCTCATATTCCCTTGCCAGAATGGCGTCGCCGTATCCTACATTGATAAAATCAACAAGCAGCATACCATACAGGGCTCAGGCTTCCGCCTTGAGCACATGGAGCTTCCGGGTATCGAGGGTTAATTCAACCTGGCCCGAAATGGGTCCGTTTATGCCGGGATTGGCGTCGTCAATGACAAGGGTAAGCTCCTTGCCGTCCGTTTCCCCGCACTTTACCCAGTACCGTATGTAACGGCCCAAAAAGCTTGAGAACGCCACTTCGCCGCTGAGTTTTCCTCCTGACCGGGAAGTTTCACCTGACGCGCCTTTGGTCCTTATCAGTATGGATTCGGGACGCAGCATAAAGAGGGCCGCCTCACCGGGGCTGAAACCCGATACCCCGGGAACCGTTATGCGCTGGTCCCGCCAGACCGCTTCCAGGCCTTCTTCTCCGGCGCCGCTTATGGTAACCGGGAGGAGATTTACGGCGCCCACAAAATCAGCGACAAACAGGTTGGCCGGACGAAAATAAATCTCCCAGGGGCTTCCGACCTGCATGATCCTGCCGAGTTTCATGACGGCAATCTGATCAGACATGGAGAGGGCTTCGTCCTGATCATGGGTTACATAAATTACCGTTATGCCAAGGTTCCTCTGTATCTGTCTGAGTTCTTCCCTTACTTCTACCCTGAGTTTGGCGTCAAGGTTTGAGAGCGGCTCGTCAAGGAGCAGCACCTCCTGTCCCATAATCAGCGCCCTGGCAAAGGCGACCCGCTGCTGCTGGCCGCCTGAAAGCTGGCGGGGAAAGCGGGTTTCCATACCTTTAAGGTTGAAGGTTTCAAGCATCCTGGCGACGCTTTCATCAAGGGCCGGACGTTCTGTCTTTTTGAGCCGTAACCCGTAGGAGATGTTTTCGTACACCGTCATATGGGGGAACAGGGCGTATTCCTGAAACACCAGCGGCGTCCCCCGCTTGTATGGCGGAAGCCCGTTGACCTTGCGGCCGTTAAGGTAGATGTCCCCTGAGTCCGGTTCGGAAAAACCCGCCAACTGCCTCATCAGGGTAGTCTTGCCGCAGCCCGAAGGACCCAAAAGGGTCATAAAGCAGCCCTGGGGTATGGAAAGGGATATATTGTCCAGAGCGGTAACAGCGTCAAAACGTTTTGTTATGTTTCGGAATTCAATGTATTTTTCATTCACAGCATACTCCTATAACAGGTTGAGACTGGCCCCGAGTTTTTTAAGCACCGCGTCGGCCGCGTACAGTACCGCGAAAGCAATGGAAATAAGTACAACGGTAAAACCCGCCGCCGCGCCCCATTGGCCGTAGGAGACAAGACCGAGGACCGCTACGGTTCCTACTGCCGTAGAAGGGGCATAAAGAAAAATGATTACGCTCAGGCAGGTAACCGAGCGGAGAAAAGACAGCACAAAACCCGAAATAAACGGTATCCTCAAAAGCGGAAGCATTATATCCCTGAAACTGCGGAAGCTGTTTGCCCCAAGATTCAGCGCGGCGTCTTCGACCGAATTGCTTATCTGCTGTATACCGGCGACGCTTGCCGAATAACAGGTAGGAAGATTCCAAAACATTAGGGCCAGCACCATGATAAAACTTGTATTGGTCAGCTTGAGGGGCGGCGCGTTAAACGCGATGACATAGCTCAGTCCCAAAAACATTCCCGGAACGGCGGAAGGAACCACCGCGAGAAAATCCAGAAAACGGTTTATGCCCACCTGTTTTTTATGAACTATATAGGCCAGTATCATGCCGAGAAAAGCGGCGCAGAGGGCCGACATGGCGGAAAACCGTATGCTGTTGATGATCTGGTTTATTTTTTCCCATACATAAGAATAATTCGCGATGGTAAAGCTCCAGTCATAGCCTATGGTCTTGGCAAAGGAACCGTAAAAAAGGGTCCCGTACACAAGAAGCACAAAAAGCGAAATGAAAAGACAGAAGGCGAACATGCCCCATTTAACCAGGGGATGGGGCGGATAGGGCGCGAGGGAAACCTCCTTGCCGGTAATGGTAACATAGGATCTCTTTCCTACCCAGAAACGCTGTATAATAAAAATGATAAAGGAAGGAACAAGAAGCAGCACGGCAAGAATGGCGGCGGTCTTCATATCATACCAGCCCACGACCTGCATGTACGCCTCGGTCGGAAGCAGGGCAAGATCGCCGCCTATCATTATGGGATTGCCGAAATCGGTAAGAACCTGAATGGCCGCCATCAGTCCGCCGCCGGCAACACCGGGACGGCACAGGGGCCACAGCACATCCTTGAACACCCTCAGCCGGGACGCGCCCATATTGTAGGCGGCATATTCCAGATTGGGCGATATTTTGCTGATTACCCCGTATATGACCGAGAAAGCATAGGGAAAAAACGTAACCGTCTGCACTATCCAGAGACCGAAACGCCCGTATATGTCGGTTTGAAGACCCAGGAGTTTTTTGGTAACCAGGCCCTGGACCCCGAAAAGCAAAATATAGGAAAGGGCCACGATAAAGGGCGGAGAGACCACCGGCAAAAGGGCAATAAAGCGAAAAAGTTTTTTTAAGGGGACATCAAGCCGCGTAATCGTATACGCGAAGATAAAAGCTACAACAGTACAGGAGGCCGTCGAAACCACCATCATATAGAGGCTGTTCCACAGGGCCCGTATCCAGCGGGGAGTGCGGAGCAGCACACTGTATTCGGAAAATTCGGCTATTGTAATGAGACGCCACACCGGCCAGACTACAAAGTAGCAGGTAAAGGCGATAACCGCGAGAATAAGCGCCAAAAGCAGCGGCTCGTTGCGGAGCCGCTTGAATTCCTTAAAGCGTTCGCCTACCGCGATGACAGGCATGACGTTCCTCCTGAAAAACCGGCGGCGTTACTGACGTCTGGAAACAATATCCCTGTCGAACTGCTCGACCACGGCGTTTTTCATATCCGATGCCCTGGTCCGGTCATAGTTCACCAAATTTACCTCGTCAAGTGTAGGCAGACCTTCGGGAGAAGGCACCGACGCCAGCACCGAATAACGGTTTGAATTGGTCGTGTTCATCCGGCCCACAGGTTCCGTGAGAAGCCAGTCAACAAATTTTTTGGCATTCTCGGTATTTTTGCCGCCCTTTACCACGGCAACGCCGCCTATCTCGTAGGCGGTTTGCTGCGGGATTACAACATCAATGGGATAACCGGCCTTGACCTGCTTGTAAATGTCATGCACCCAGCTCATGCCGATGATAAATTCCCCTGTGGCTACAGGAAGTATACACTCGCCGGCGCCCCGGTAATAGTGATGCACGTTCCTGTCCAGAGCCTTGAAATAGTCCCAGGCCCCCGCTTCGCCAAGGCGGAAAATCTGGCAGGCGGCAAAAATGTAGGCCCCGCCGGCGGTTACCGGGTTAGAGCTGACAAACACATTGTAGTACCGGGAATCAAGAAGATCATCCCAGCTTACCGGATACTTCAGGCCCTTGGAAGCAAGTTCCGCCTGAAAACGGTCGCGGTTGATCACAAGACCGAGAACGCCCATATACCATCCCTGCCAAAGATGGCTGGGATCATTAAAACGGGCATCCAGGCTGTCGTTGTTGGGAGAATCATAGGGCTCAAAAAGACCATCCTGGGCCAGGGGACCGTAGATATCCACCGACCCGCCCACCAGTATATCCGCATTGGGAGACGCCTTTTCCGCCTGCACCCTGGCGGACATATCACCGGCGCCGCCCAGAATGTATTCAATCTCAATACCTGTATCAGCCTTGAATTTTTCGACTATCGTTCCGACTTCATCCTCGTTCAGCGCGGCATACACCATGAGTTTATTGGATTTGGCGCCTCCGCAGGAAAGAACCAGCGCCGCCCCCAGGATACACCCAAGAACCGCGCCCGCGTACCGTACATACCTATTCATTGTTTCCTCCGTTTTTACAGCCCCCCGGAACATCCGGGTATCCGGAACTGTTAGAAACCAGTATACAGAGAGCCATGACAAAAGGCAACATCAATCTTTATGCCGGTTTTATACAGTACGCGGATTTAACGGAAATTTAACACGGATCCGGGATGGGGATTGTGCGGTTAAATCTAAAGTTGCGATTTCAAAATTTGACCTTTTGAAATCGCCTCTATATTGAAAAAAGCAACAAAGCGCCATATACTGATATTTGACTGGTCCATCGTGCCGGTTACTATCAACACCCTGCAGGACGTGCTTTTCATGGACCGGGTCAACGACCTGTCCTTCACGGTGGGCGATATACTGGTCCTCCTCATCGAACACCAGAGTACCATTAATCCCAATATGGCAATCCGGCTCCTCATGTACATAGCTCGTGTGTATGAAAAGATGCTGGGCGATAAGAACCTGTACGCGAGCAGGGCGCTCACGATACCCCGGCCCGAGTTTTTCGTGTTATACAATGGCACCGCCCCCTACCCCGATGAACAGGTCTTGAAACTGTCGGATACGTTTGCCGACGCCGCTTCGCTGGGGCTTTCTGGGAAAGAGCATCCCGCCCTAGACCTGGTTGTCCGGGTAATTAACATCAACCAGGGGCGGAACGAAAGTATAGTGAGGCGTTGTACGGTATTGAACGGGTACAGCGCGTTTGTGGCCAGGGTGAGAGAGTACGAGAAAGAGCTTGGGGATAAAGAGGAAGCGATGAAAGCGGCGATAAAATACTGCCGCGAGCATGACATACTGAAAGAGTTTTTGGAACGACATAGTTCGGAGGTAATGAACATGTTATTAACCGAATGGAACTGGGACGACGCGTTGGCTGTCCGTTATGAGGAAGGCATGGAAACAGGCCTGGAAAAGGGTCTGGAAAGAGGCCGTGAGGAAGGCCTTGAAAGGGGCTTAGAAAAAGGCCGGTTGGAAGGCAAGGAGGAAACTGCCCGGTATGCTCTTATGAAGGGGCTGTCCCCGGAAGATGTCAGCGAGATTACCGGGCTGGATTTGGAGACCGTCAATAAGATTGCCGGGCAATGAACCTCCTCGCCCTGTCCGCCTCTCAGTAGGGGGGTAGCGGGAGACTTGCAAAGCAAGGCTCCCGCGTAGGGGGGCCGGGAGCAAAAGTCCTCTGACGCGGCCGGCAGTAGGGAAACAGGGCCCCCTTCCTCCTTCTTATACTTGTTTTCATTTAATTGACCGTGCAGCGGTCTTCTTTGCGGTAATTCTTTTGGGCGGCTATGGCAAAAGGCGCCAAAAATCTTTATGCTTGACTCATGTAACACTGGTCCGGGAGACGGGGGTGTATGGTTTCTAAAAAACTCAGCATACCGCAAAAACTGGGGTTTGGGGTTTTCGACCTTGGGGGCAATCTTTTTTTTACGGTTATCGGATTCTGGAGTCTCAATTACCTCACCGATGTTG
>JAISDF010000158.1 GCA_031265025.1 Spirochaetaceae bacterium | reverse complement strand
CAGGCGGTACAAGAGGCGCTCAAAGAGCTTCCCCTTGATGAATTGCGGAACGCCCGCGGTCTCTCCCAGAAAATGCTTGCCGAAGCCCTCGGTATCCAGCAGCCGGCTGTTGCCAAAATGGAAAAAAGAACGGACATGTATATCTCGACACTGCGAAGTCACATAGAGGCTATGGGCGGGCAGCTTGAAATCACCGCCCGTTTTCCCGAGGGCTCGGTTAAGATAGCCAATTTTTCAGGTTTATAAAAAAAGGAAACTATGCCAACAGGCCGGGACCTCAGCGCCGTAACAGCGAGGCGACCGCTTCTCCGGCTAGTTTGGGGTCGGCACGGCCGCCGGTGGCGGCAAGGACCTTGCCCACAAGATAGGCTGTCAGGGCGCGGCGGCGCTTTTCCTTGGGGCCGCCGCCGGCAAGAAGGCGGAGTTCGTGTACCGTGTCCGCTTCGGCGGCAAAGGCAGCCTCGGCGGCCTGGGCGATGAGCGCGGGATCGCGGAGCTGTTCCCAGCCTTTTTCCCTGACAACGCGATCGGGGTCCTTGTCCTCCCTGATGACTGCTTCCACGGTCTGCTTGGCGGTTTTGCCTGAAATCTTTCCCGAGGCGGTCATTGCCACAAGGGAAGCAAGCCGCCGGGGGTTGAGGCTGAACGAGGCTATGCCGGCAGGAGCCAGTCCTTCCCGGCCCAGAATATGCCTGATGTCACCCAAAAGCCAGTTGGCTATGCGCCCGGACGCGTCTCCCTTGGCAAGGCCCTCCCTGAGCGCGGCCGCCACCGCTTCTTCAAAATAATCGGCAAAGGCCTTTTCGTCGCAGAGCTGGCCGGCCTGTTCCTCATTGAGGCCGTATTCCGCCATAAAGCGCTTAAAACGCGCAAGGGGAAGCTCGACCAGGGCGTCCTCAACGGTTTTAAGAAAGGCTTCGTCAGGCGTAAAAACCGGAAGGTCGGGTTCGGGAAAGTAGCGGTAATCCTGGGCGTTTTCCTTGCTGCGCATGGGTTCGGTACGGTCGCGGTTCTCGTTCCACAGCCGGGTTTCCTGGACCACTTCCCCGCCCTCGTCAAGAAGCCGGCCCTGGCGCTTGATTTCGTACTCAAGACCAAGGCGGACAAAGCGGGACGAATTGAGGTTTTTTATTTCAACCTTTTTTCCGAGTCCCCTGCCGGGTAAATTGATGGACACATTGGCGTCGGCCCTGAGGGAGCCTTCTTCCATATTGCCGTCGCAGACGCCGAGATACCGGACAAGGCGCCTGAGCTGCTGTATAAAAAGTTCGGCCTCCTCGCCTGTTTCCATATCAGGTTCGGTAACAATTTCAAGGAGCGAGACGCCGGCGCGGTTATAGTCCAGAAGCGAAACGGTCCCGGTATGTATCATCTTGCCCGCGTCTTCCTCAAGATGACATTCCTTGATGCGGACCCGTTTTTTGACAGGGCCTTCCCTGCCCCGCCCTTCAATCTCAATCCAGCCGTCCCGGCCAAGGGGCGAGGCGAACTGGGAAATCTGGTAATTCTTGGTCATATCAGGGTAGAAGTACTGCTTCCGCTCAAACCAGGTTTCCTTTGGAATCGTGCAGGAAAGGGAACGGGCCACGGTACAGCCCATGCGCATGGATTCAATGTTAAGGGCCGGCAGCACGCCGGGGTAGCCCATACAGACAGGGCAGACATTGGTGTTGGGTTCATCGCCAAAAGCCGACCGGCATGCGCAAAATACCTTGGTTTTTGTAAGCAGATGAATATGAACTTCAAGGCCTATGAATGACTGATACACACTACGCTCCCGTTACGCGAAGATGTCTTTTACGGCCAGAAGGCCCTGTAGCCTTCCGGGTGGGGGAAGGGATGCGCTTCCTCATACCCCTCGGCAATGTCAAGGAGGGTTCCTTCGGAAAAGGCCCTGCCCAAAAGCTGCACGCCCACAGGCAGCCCGTCCTCAAGGCTCGCGGGAAACGACAGGGCCGGAAGGCCGGCAAGATTGGCGCAGCAGGTATACAGGTCGGCGGCTTTCTGGGCAAAGGGCGAAAGAGCCGCGTCTCCCCTGCCAAAGGCCCTGGTGGGAAACACGGGCATGAGGATCGCGTCAAAGGGCCCCTTGCTCACGGCGGTCCCAAGCAGGGCTTCAAATTCCTTCCGTATTTCCGCGCGTATTCTCTGGGCCCGCAGGTAGTAGCGGTCCTGGAATCCCGATCTGAGCACAAAGGTTCCCAGGAGTATCCTGAGTTTTACCTCGTTCCCGAAGCCCATATCCCTGGTCTTGTCCATAAGCTCGTCGGGATTCTCGGCCCAGGGCGGCCGCCTGCCGTAACGTATGCCGTCAAAGCGGGCAAGATTGGCGCTGGCCTCGGCCATGGCTATGGTATAGTAGGCGGGCACTCCGTATTTAAGGCCGGGGATTTCAATGTCCTCAAGAGTATGGCCCAGGGCCCTGAGCCTGTCCTTGGACAGGGCAAAGGCCCTCTCCACCGCCGGCTCAAGTTCGGCGGCCTGGGCCGCGGCGCTAAGGGAGGACGCTTCATCCCCCCCGGTTTTTGCCTCGGCAGCAATGGCCCTGGCTATGGCCTGGGCCGAAAGGACCCCGATTACCCTGGGGCCTTTTTTTTCTCCATAGAGCCCCGGCGACTGGGGCGGCGCGGCCAGGCTGGTCTGGTCCAGGGGATCGCTTCCCCGCGTTACGGCAAAGACGGCCCGTGTCCGCTTTACCGAGTCCGCAAGAACGCCTATGCCCTCAAGACTTGACGCGTAGGCCACAAGGCCGTAACGGGACACGGCGCCGTAACCGGGCTTGAGCCCCACCACGCCGCAGAACGACGCGGGCTGGCGCACCGAACCGCCGGTGTCCGAGCCCAGGGCAAAGGGCACAAGCCCCGCGGCCACCGCGGCCGCGGACCCTCCCGAAGAACCGCCCGGCACCCTGTCCGTGTCCCAGGGATTGTTGGTCTTTTGAATTCCCGAATTGTCGGTGGAAGAACCCATGCCGAATTCGTCCAGATTGGTCTTGCCCACAACCTGGCAGCCAAAACGCTCCAGGCGCTGTACCGCCGTGGCGGTATAGGGCGAAGTGAGCCCGGCAAGGAGCTTTGATCCGCAGCTCAGAGAAAAGCCCTTGACCGCGATATTGTCCTTGACCGCGAAGGGAAGCCCCCTGATGAGCGCGGCGGCTTCTTCCCTGTCCCCGGAACCTTCCCCGGCAGCGGAAGAAGCGGGTCCTTCAACTTCCTGCGAAGCGGTTCCCCCGAGTCCTGGTTCAAATTGAATAAATGAAGCTATCTTTTCTTCCCATGACGCAACATACGATTCATACTCGCCGGGAAGAAAGCTGTTAAGGCTCTTATCGCTCATATATTACAGGACATTGGGAATGACCACAAAACGGCCATCCCGTTCTCCGGGATTATTAAGGATACTCTCGTTGAGATTTTTGTCAGGAAGGTCCCGGGGCGGCGTGTCGGGCCGGAAATGGGCGGCGTCAGCCTTCATGACCGTTCCGGCGGGATTTTCGTCAGCGTCCGCGGCCCCCATGACGGCAAAAAACCCCAGCATCTGTTCAAAGGCAGGCAGACTCGCGGCCAGTTCCGTCCTGTCAACCCTGAGATGGGCCAGTTGGGCGGTAGTTACAAGCTCCTCTATATCCATGAAGCCATCATACAAAACACGGTATACCCTGTCAATCATATTGCCTTTCGTGTTTTTCGGGTATACCCTATAGTATGAATTTCAGCTTATCCCAAAACGGAAAGGAACGGCTCCTCAAGGAAGCCAGGGAAGCCATAGCGGCAAGGCTTGAAAAGCGCGGTCCCCGCTATGCCGGGACGGAAAACCCTGACGGGGAACTTAACGCGCCCTGCGGGGCCTTTGTTACCCTCCGCCTGGGAACGCGGCTGCGGGGCTGTATAGGCAGAATGAGCTCCCCCGCTCCGCTCATTGAGACGGTCCGTGAACTGGCTGTTGAATCCGCCCTGGGTGATCCCCGCTTTCCGCCGCTTAACAGCGGGGAACTGGAAGCGTGCGGCATCGAAATATCGGTCCTCTCTCCCCTGGCCGAATGTCCTGACCCGGAAACAGTGCGGGTCGGCCTTCACGGGCTCTACCTCATATACCGGGGCCGTTCCGGCGTTCTGCTCCCCCAGGTTCCCGTGGAACAGGGCTGGGACAGGCAGGCTTTTCTTGACTATATCTGCGTCAAGGCGGGACTTCCGCCTGATTCGTATAAGGCGCCGGGGGCACGGCTCTATACCTTTACCGCCCTGGTATTCGGCGAAGAAGAGGCCTAATCCCTGGTGTAACGGGCCATGCTGCGGGGCGTCTCAAAGACCTCCGCCGCGTAAAGAAGATCAGGATCAAGGCCCCCTGACGGAAAGCGTTTAAGAACTTCATCAAATATATACCGGGCAATACGTTCAGCGCTGGGATCGTTTTTGAAACTTTCAATATCGTTGAGGTTGTTGTGGTCAAGAACGGCAAGTACGTCCCGCAAAACACCTTTGACCTGGCCAAAGTCGGCAAGCATGCCTCCTGAGTCCAGGATACTGCCCCTGAGAAAGAGCCGCACCCGGTAGTTATGACCGTGGAGCTTTTCACATTTACCGTGATAGTGGCTTAAATAATGGGCGGCGGCGAATTCCGCCTCGACACGCAGCGTATACATTAGCTCGAAAAAGTATAGGGGCTTTGGCTGAAACATGCAATATAACGCAATGCCCCATACCTGTCCGCAAAACGGAAAAAACGCTATACTCCGGTTATGGAACGCCGTTTATCTGAATTTTTTACCGCCGATACGGAGAGGCAGGCGGGTTTTATCGAAAGACGCGGAAGCGCCGATCCCCTTATCACCGGTCTTGAATATGATTCCCGCAGGATAAAAAAGGGGAACCTTTACTTTGCCCTGGACGGCCTCCACACCGACGGCCATGCCTTTATCGACGACGCCATAGCCAGGGGAGCCTTGGCGGTGGTTCACCGGGCGGAGAGGCCGCGCTATGACAGCGGCGCTGTTTTCATCAGGGTGAAGGATTCCCGCTTTGCCATGTCCCCTGTTGCCGACGCCTTTTACGGAAGCCCGTCGCGGCGTCTGCTTGTCGCCGGGGTAACGGGAACCGAAGGCAAGAGTACCACGGTTTATCTTATTTACCAGCTCTTGACCCTCGCGGGGAAAAAGGCCGGTTTTGTTTCTACCGTGCAGTACGATACGGGCGGCGGAGAGACCGCCAACCCGGAACACCAAACCACCCCGGAAGCGACGGCGGTCCACGGCCATCTTGACGCCATGCTCAGGAACGGGCTCGAATACGCGGTCCTTGAGGCAAGCTCCCACGGCCTCTCGCCAAAAACCAACCGCCTGGGCGACGCGGCCTTTGACGCCGCGGTGATGACCAATGTTACCCATGAGCATCTTGAATTCCACGGGACTTGGGAACAGTACCGCGATGACAAGGCAAATCTTTTCCGCGCCCTTGATATATGGAAAGGTTCAAAGCGCGGCCTCTTCTCGGGGACAGCGCCCTTCGGCGTCATCAATGCCGATGACAAGAGCGCTTCGTTTTTTGCCGGCGCCACAAAACAGAAAACCTTTTCGTACAGCAAAAACGGCGGCGCCGCTGACCTTTCGGTCCTTGGCCTTGAAAGCGGTTCGGAGGGCAACAGTTACCGCGTCAGGGTACAGGCAAGCGGGGAAACCATTGCGCTTAACGACAGGCTCCCCGGCGCTTTTAACTGCGCCAATGTGCTTGCCGGCCTCCTTGTCGTGTCAGGGCTTTTGGATCTCCCGGTGAGGGATTTTGTTCCCCTTGTTCCCCTGTTAAAACCCGTGCGGGGAAGAATGACAAAGGTTTCACGGGGGCAGGATTTTACCGTGCTGGTTGACTATGCCCATACGCCTTCTTCCTTTGAGACCATATTCCCGCCCCTCAGCGAAGAATACAGGACAAAGGGAAAACGAATCATCAGCGTCTTCGGCTCGGCCGGAGAGCGGGACACCGGGAAGCGCGGCGTCCAGGGCCGCATTGCCGCCGCGTATTCCGACGTGGTGATCCTCACCGATGAGGACCCAAGGGGCGAAGTTCCCATGGATATACTAAACGAAATCGCCTCGGGCTGCGAAGGGAAAAAAAGAAACGAGGACCTCTTTCTCATCCCCTGCCGGGGCGAAGCAATCAGAAAGGCTTTCAGCCTCGCCGGACCCGGCGACCTGGCGCTGCTTCTCGGAAAGGGCCACGAAAATTCCATCATCTATGCCGGTGATGTAATGCCCTACGACGAAATCACCGAAGCGGAAAAAGCCCTTTCCGAAATGGGCTATGGCACATAACAATGAAACAGGGCACTGCGCATAACGAGAGGTTTCGGACAGGCCCGGTCATTTCGTAAAAGCATTTTACTAGAACCGGGTCTTTTTCCTCTCGCCCATGCCCACGATATTCCTGAAGGCGATTTCTTCCCCGCTGTCGAGGGCAATGGTTCCCGAAAAAGTGCCAAAGACCTGACGGCGGCGGTGGGTATGAAAGAAAAACTGATGCCGCACGGAGCGTTCCATGACAGGGGTAAATTCCATCTTGAGCCTTCCGTCATTGCTGGTAAAATGCCACTTGTCAAGCCAATAGGACGGATTGATCTGAAAGGTAACCTGGTCGAGCTTGTGGAGCTTTCCGTCCACAAAAAAGGCGTTCTCCGTGGCAAAGCTGTTGTCCGCCGATCCATAGCCGACGCTGAAACTTATATGCCGTTCCCCGGCAAGGCCCGAGCCCGCCGCCCAGAAACGCACGTCACGCCGGGGCCTTACCCCCCGGTTCCAGTCAAAGATGCCCCAGGCGCTTCCCTTGGTAAAAACCAGTTCGTGCCCGGCAAACTGCATGACGCCCTCGGCGACATACCAGGGAGAACGCCGGGTATACTGGAAGGCGCTCTTTTCTTCCCGCCAGGGAAGATTGGTGACTATTGACTCGCCGCCCTCAGGCGGGGTGAGTACGATAACGCCCCTGAGCCCCCTGTTATGGCTGAACTTGGGAATGTCCGCCTTGAGTATGCGGGCCCCGCCTGCCATGGCGACAAAGTCCAGGGTAAATCTGCCGCGCTGCACTTTGATTGAACCTGATTCGCTTGAATCAGGAAGGCCGAAACTCCCCAAAGGAAGGGGGCTTACTATGGACAGGGAACTGCGGGTCTTGCTCTTGAAAGAAATGATGGTAAGCGCCGCAAAACCCATGAGGCCGCCGTCAAAAATTTCGCCGTGAATGAGATGCTGGGGCGAAAAAATTATATACCGGTCGGACCCGTATATCCTCCTGCCCGGCGCTTCAACCTGTGTATGGTTATATTGAAACAGGGGGCGTTTTGCCCAGCCGAAATTGCGGGGATAGCCGTATTCATCCAGGGCGGGAACTTCAGTTTCTATAAGGGCCATCGCTGTTCCGCCGGGTCCTCAGGGCCGGACCGCCGGGGCATTGGCGGCGTTAAGCGCGGCGTCGGAAGGCGGATTCGTCATCAGGGAACCAATGAGGCTCAGTATGCCAAAGCCCGAAACCGCCGCGCCCGAGATCAGGAACATGCGGGCCGTATCGTAGTTCTCCCATTCAAGATGCCAGAACCCCGCGCCGTTAAGACCCAGGCCGGCAAGGGAAAACACAAGGCCCGTGGCTGTCATGACATTCTTCATCCTGTTGGTCTGCCTGAACACCGAAGTATCGGGCAGGGTAAAGGGAATCTGCCTTGACTGTTCGCTCTCCGGCTCTGCCACTACGGTCCCCGGCCGGACCAGGGGAGGGCCGCCCAAAAAGTTGTGGGCGTTCCAGTACGCCAGGGTTTCGTCATCGACAATGCCCCTTTCCGCCCAGGCAAAGGAAGACGTTTCCTCAAGGCCGAGCCTTTCAAAGGCGGCCAGTTCATGAAACGGAGACTGATCCCCGGCGCGGATGCGGGCGTTTCCCCCAAACACCGAAACCGTCAGGAAGGGTTTTGCCGAGGCGCTTCCCGGCCGGAGCATATAGTCCGCCGCCGCGTCGCCCGAATCAAGTTCCACGCTTCGGGAAGCGGCGCTTATGGCAAAGCCCCGGCCCGGCGCGGTCCTGAAACGCAGCCTGCCGTAAAAAAGCCTTATTGCCGTTTCTACCCCTCCCTCTCCGATCAGGAGCGAGGAATTTTCAGCCACTTTGAGGAGAGCGCCGCCAGAAAACCGCAATTCGGCAAAACTGTCGGGGCCCGTCTGGAGCATATCCCCCACATTGAGGTATACAGACGCCTCCCGGAACCGTTCGGCGCCGTAAACAGCCCGTCTGCCCTGGGTAAGGATAATAAAGTCTGAACCTCTGGCGTCAATAATCTGTATGGGGCCGTTTTCCTGGGCGCCTGAAAAACCGGGCTGCCAAAACAGGAGGGCAAGGAAAAAAAGAACAAAGCCCGCCGTACTTTTCTTTCTCATACTATCTACTATACTATGAACTATCTGAAACCGGCAAGGCGGAAAGTGGTTTATCCGGCCGCCTTCCGTACAGGGGAGAGCATGGCGGAAGTTTCCTTTCAGTACGCGGGCATGAAAGCGGTGGTCATGGGCCTGGGCCTTAACGGCGGGGGGCTTGAATCCGCGCGCTATCTTGCCCGCCGGGGAGCGGAACTGACCATAACCGATCTCAGGGACGAAAAAGTTCTTGCCCCTTCAATTAAAGAGCTTGAAGGATTGAAGGGTATACGCTATGTCCTGGGCCGTCATGAGATGGAAGATTTCAGAAACGCCGATATGGTGATTAAAAATCCCGGCGTGCCCCCCCTCTCGCCCTACCTTGCCTGCGCGAAACGTATCGAAACCGATATTTCCCTGTTCCTCGCGGCCTCTCCCGCCCGGCTCAGCGCCGTTACCGGTTCCAAGGGCAAGTCCAGTACGGCCGCGGCCATGCACTGGGTCCAGAAAACCCTGGAAGGGCCGGAGCGGCGGAGTTTTCTGGGCGGCAATATAGCCGTCTCGCCCCTGGGTTTCCTTGACTCGTTACGGCCCGGCGATGACGTGGTTCTGGAACTTTCAAGCTGGCAGCTCGGCGACCTTGCCGGACGAAAAAGGGAAGGGAGTAACGAGGCGCTGCTCAAGCCTCGCTCCGCCCTGCTTACCGCCATCATGAGCGACCACATGGACCGTTACGGAACCATGGACGCCTATGTAAACGACAAAAAAATCATCTACCGGGGCCAGGACGGCGGGGATTGTACCGTGGCCGGGGACGACAAGTGGGGGAGCGTTTTTCTTGCCGAAACCAGGGCCAGGCCCCTGGTCTACGCCTCAACGCCGCTTCCCGAACACAGCGCCGGGGCCTGGCTTGACGGACCAGACGGGCCCGGCCTTGCCAGGATTGACGGGCAGGTTACGGAACTGGTTCCCCCAAAACTCCTCATTCCCGGCAGGCACCAGAAAAAGAACCTCCTCGCGGCGGGCCTTGCCCTCCTTGACCTTGGTTTCGCCCCTGACGCTATTTACCGCTCTCTGGGACAGTTCCGGGGTATAGAGCACCGCCTTGAGTTCTTTTACGAAAAGGACGGCGTGCGCTTTTACAATGACAGCGCCGCCACCATTCCCGAAGCCGCCGCCGCCGGGATAGAGGCCTTTGACAGCCCCCCGGTGCTGCTGGCGGGGGGCAACGACAAGGGCCTTGACTACGGCCCCCTGGTCAGAGCCGCTTCAAAAACAAGGGCAATAATACTCCTCTCAGGAACCGGGAGCCTTAAACTTTCGCCGCTTCTTAAAGACAGATGTATTCCGTTTCAGGGACCCTTTGACGACCTTGATACGGCGGTGCTCAGGGCCATAGACGCGGCAAACGGAAAAGGCGTCGTGGCCCTCTGTCCGGGCTGCACTTCCTTCGGCATGTTCCTCAACGAATTTGACCGGGGCCGCCGTTTTAAGGAAGCGGTCTTGCGCCTAACCGGTTCCCCGGCCAAGACAGGACCTGATGGATATTGAAGCGCTGGAAAAGAGGGCCCGCGTCATACAGGGGACCCGCGCTTTTTTTGACGAAAGGGCCTATCTCGAAACCGACACCCCCCTCCTTGCCCCGCGCCTCATAC
>JAISDF010000090.1 GCA_031265025.1 Spirochaetaceae bacterium | reverse complement strand
TCTATACCGGCGTACCCGCCCCCGATAATCAGGATATTTTTGCCCATAGAAATCTCCTTGTCAGTATGATAACAGAATTTCTATTATTATATAAGAACTTGGGGATTTAGACAAGGAGGTATTTTGAACTCAGGCTCCGCTTATGAGCTTGTACAGAAAAAGGTCCATGAGAAGCTCTTCCAGGGCCCCTCCGCCGCTTCTGAGCATGATGTCGTAGCTTCCCAGGACAGCAAGGGCCCGGTCCACGGCGGCAAGGGAGTAGCGCCGCGAAGCCTGGATATAGTCTTCCCGGACCCTGGAGGAGCCCAGGCCGATTTTTTTAAGTTCAAAATCCGAAACCCCGCCTGACTTGAGGAGGCGTTCATAATCCCTGAGTTTATGGAAGCACCAGGAAAGCCCGGCCAGTATGGCCTGGGGCGCTTCCCTGGCCGAGAGCAGGGACCGGCATATACCGAGGCTTTTTTCAAGGTCCCCCCTGGCTATGCGGGAAAAGAGGGTAAAAGCCGATTCTTCCCGCGAATGGGGGAGCCATGTTTCAATATCCGCAAGGCTTATGGGCCGTTCCCTGCCCAGAAAAAGGATGAGCCGGGAACACTCCCGCCTCAGGGCGTCGGTGTTGTTTTCAATCAGGGCAAGTATGGCTTCTACCGCGTCCCCGCTTATGGCACAGCCTTCCTTGCGGAAAAAATTCTCAAGCCATTGGACTTTCTGATTCTCAAACAGTTCCCAGAATACGCGCTTCCCCCCGGCGGCCAGGGGTTTTTCGAGCCTTTTGTCCACACTGGTCTGGTCGGAGACCAGTACCAGCACGGTGTCGTCCTGGGGATTTTCCATATAAGCGGTGAAGGCTTCAATGTCTTCTTTCTTCTTGATTCCCTCGGCGTTTTTTATTTGAATCAGCCGCGCGCCGGCAAAGAGGGAGCCGTTGAGGAGTATCGAGAGTATCTGGTTCAGGGGAGTTTCGCCAAAATAAAACGAATAGTCTTCGGGGTTTCCACCGAGCGCGGCGCGCAGTTCTTTTATAGCCTCGAGTTTTTCGCCGATTTCGGGTCCCAGAAAAAGATAGGACCTGCCCTTTGCCATGCTAGACGCCGTAGGAACGGTATACGCCGGCGAGTTTTCCCAGGACCCTGACATCCTGGCTGTAAATGGGCGAATAGGCGGGGTTTTCCGCCTGGAGCCTTATGCGGGAACTTTCCCTGAAAAAACGTTTCAGGGTAACCGCCTCGTCGACTACCGCCACAACAATCTCCCCGTTCTGGGCGGTTTCGCGTTTTTCTATGATGGCCAGGTCCCCTTCCATGATGCCCGCCTGAACCATCGAATCGCCCCGTACCCGAAGCGCAAAGTAATTCGCCTTTCTTTTCAGGAGTGAATTGTGGACCGGCAGGACGCCTTCGTAGTTTTCCTCCGAAAGAATGGGCCTTCCCGCGGCTACGGTTCCCAGTATGGGTATGTTTGTAAAACTGTCCTCCCGGTCTTCTTCCCCGGTATGAACGACCTCCATGGTCCGCGAACGCTTGCCGCCGTTTTTGAGCCGGCCTTTTTTCTTGAGGGCGTCCACATGATCATAGGCGCCTTTGACAGACATGGAGAAATGATCCGCCAGTTCCCGTATTGTAGGCGGATAGGCATGCCCGGCTATAGATTCGGTAATAAAAGCCAGCACTTCCTGTTGCCGGCGGGTCAGATCTCTCATAAAAATACTATATACCCATTCCCCTAAAAATCAAACTCCAAAAAACATTTTTTGAAGTTTTTTAATCAATGAAACAAAAACGTCCCGCTATCCGGTCCGCTTTCAAATTTGAAATTTTGAAAACCCTCACTCTTCTTCAAACCGGACTCATTCTTCTTCAAACTTTGAAGCAAACAGTTTGGCCACGGCTTCTACGGCCTCTTCCTCATCAGGACCTTCGGCGATTATCCTGAGTTCGACGCCGTAGCCCGCCCCCAGGGTGATGATGCCCATGATGGATTTGGCGTTTATGCGGTCCTTGTCCTTTTCAAGGTATATGCTGGAACTGAAATTCTTGGTGGTCTGAACCAGCATGGCGGCCGGCCGGGCATGTATGCCTGCCCGGTTCTGTATGGTGATGGTTTTCTCAAACATAGTCCTTCCTAAATTATGTCTTCCTGGCCGAAATATACCGAGCGCGCCATATCGCTCTCGATCCACTTGAGTATATTCTGATTGAATTCCCTTGCCGAGTTATAGCCCATTTTTTTGAGCCGCTCGTTCATCGCCGCGGTTTCAATGATTACCGGAATATTCCGTCCGGGTTTGACAGGGATTTCCAGTTTGGGAACGCTTACCCCCAGTATCTCTTCGAATTTTTCGTCCGTGCCCAGGCGGTCGTAGCTTTTGTTGGAATCCCATTCCTCAAGGTTGACCACAAGCTGTATCTGCTTTCTGTCCCTGATGGCTCCGACGCCGAAAAGGTGGGTTACATTGATGATTCCAAGCCCCCTGACTTCCATGTGATGACCGATGATCTTGTTGGCTCCGGCCCCCATGAGTATATTGCCGTTGACGCAGTGAATCTCGACCACATCGTCGGCAACCAGCCGGTGGCCCCGCTCGATAAGTTCAAGGGCGGTTTCGCTCTTTCCCACTCCCGAATCGCCCAGTATGAGTATGCCCAGCCCGAAGACCTCTACCAGCACCCCGTGGACGCTCTTCTGGGGGGCGAAAATATTGGAAAGAATACGCATCAGCCGGGAAGAAAATTCAGAGGTAGGAAGATCGGTCTGGAGAAGGGAACACCGGGTCCCTTCGGCTTCCTCAAAAAAATCTTTACCCGGATGGAGATTATGGGTAAAGATGCAGCAGGGAATGGGGTAGGTGAACATACGCTTGATGGTGTCTTTTTTATCCTCTTCCTCAAGTTTGCGGAGATAGGCCACCTCGCCCCGGCCGAAAAGCTGTATACGCTGGTAGGCGAAAGAATCATAGAAACCCGACAGGGCCAGCCCGGGCCGGTTCAGGTCGGGACTGACGATTTCCCGGGACAGCCCCTTGCGGCCTCCTATGCAGCGGAGGTTGAGGGAATCATGTTCTTTGAGATCTATATCAATGAAGTCGAGTACGGTAAAGCGCTTGACAGCCATGGGGTAAGTATATGCGATTCGTACCAGGGCCGCAACAGCCGGAAAGGCGGCGGACCCCTGGAACGTTCCTTCGGTGTCCGTTCGTTCCCTGCTAGGGTAAACAGAGAATTACTGAGGCCCTTAACACTAAAGCAGAATCCATGGCCGGGTCATATAGAGAGAGGCGGCGTTGCCGCGGGCCTCATCATGAAGTATAGTAGGGGAGAGGAAATTATGGGGAACAGAACACAAAAAAGGAAAGTTTCGGGGAACGTACAGTTCGAGGATGTCTGGGCCATGTTTCAGGAAACAGACCAAATGATGAAAGAAACCGCCCGGCGACAGAAAGAAACGGACCGGCAGATGAAGGAAACGGACCGCCGCCTGGACAAGATGATGGCCGAGACCGATAAAAAGCTCGGAAAACTGGGAAACCGCCTTGGCGAGCTTGTGGAACACCTGGTAACGCCCAATATGGTTGAAAAATTCAGAGCCCTGGGCTATGCCTTTACCAAGGCGGGCCCCGGTATAGAATTCTATGATTCCAAGGGGAAACCCCTGGCCGAAGTGGATGTGTGGCTTGAGAACGGCGAGTTTGCCCTGGCCGTGGAGGTCAAGTCCTGCCTGCATATCCAGGATATAAAGGACCATGTCAGGCGCATGGAAACCCTGTGCCGCTATGCCGAAGAACGGAATGACAAGCGAAAATTCCTGGCGGCCGCAGCGGGGGCCATTGTCAGGCAGAATGTCCGGGAATACGCGGTGAAAAACGGTTTTTACGTGATAGAACAGTCCGGCGATACGGTAAAAATAGAAGTCCCCGAAGGCTTCCGGCCCCGTATCTGGCAGGCTTTTTCAGCATAGTTTCTTCCGAATAATGATGGACGAAAAAACAATTTCCTGTGAAAGCTCTTGACATAATCCCCTATTTTCTTTAGTATTTCTGTGAAATATTTCACAGGATTCCCAAGACTTGTAGTTTTGGAAAGCCTCAGGATGGTGTTTTGGCCCAAATCCCCGAGCCTGCCAGAGAGCGGCTCCTTCAAATTGTACGTATTCTCGAAGCCGCGGAGCAGGGGACGGAGAGAACCTTTACCTCAGCGGAACTGGAAGCCCTGACCGGCTGGCCGAGTTATACGATTCGCAAGGACATTTCCTACCTGGGAAACGACGTGTCCGGCATGTCCGCGGAAAACGCGGATACCGCTTCCGAGCGGGCCGCGGGAAGCAGCGCCGGTTATACACCGGGGCGGCTTGTTCCCCGGATCAAGGAAGCCCTGGGCCTTACCCGGCGGCGTAAGTTCTGCATCGTGGGCCTGGGCCGGCTGGGTTCGGCCTATCTTAACCTCGGGTCCTTTGAGGACGGGGAATTTGAACTTGCCGCGGGCTTTGACACCAGCGTCAACAGGGTGGAGATTCTCAAGTCGCGGGCGCCGCTCTATCCCGGCTTCAAGATGGCCGAGGTGATACAGCGCCAGGCAATAGAAATCGCCCTGCTCTGCGTGCCCGCCGGGTCGGCCCAGGGCGCGGCGGAAAAACTTGCCGCCGCGGGGATACGGGGCATATTGAATTTCGCCCCGGTGATACTCAGGCTGCCCCACGGGATAACGGTGCGGAATGTGTATGTAGCCGATGAACTTCGTTCCCTGGCGGCGGCCATGCCGCAGGAAATCAACGCGGAAATACCAAGGAGGAAAGGTATGCGGGTATACAATTTTTCGTCAGGGCCTTCGGTCCTGCCCCTTCCGGTGCTGGAAAGGGCGGCAAAGGAAATGAGCGACGCCAACAACACCGGCCAGTCGGTCATGGAGATGAGCCACCGTTCCAGGGAATTCAAGGCCATTATTGACAAGGCAGAATCCCTTCTCAGGGAACTTTTGGCCATTCCTTCAAATTATAAGGTCCTTTTTCTCCAGGGAGGAGCCTCGCTGCAATTCTCCATGATTCCCCTCAACCTGGCGGGAAGCGAAAGCGGCCTTCCGGAAAAAAAGGCCGCGTATGTGGATACCGGCGTCTGGGCAAAAAAGGCCGCGGAGGAAGCGGCCAAATTTGCCGACGCCGCTGTCCTGGCAAGTTCAAAGGACAGGGGCTATACCTACATCCCCGAAGCCCCCGCTCTAAGGCAGGACGACGCCTACTACCACATAACCCTTAACAATACCATCGTGGGAACCAGGTGGCCGTCCCTTCCCGATACGGGAAAGGTTCCCCTTGTCGCCGACGCCTCGAGCTGCATACTTTCCGAGCCGCTTGATGTTTCCAGATTCGGCATACTCTACGCCGGCGCGCAGAAGAACCTCGGTCCCGCCGGTGTTACCGTGGTGATCATCAGGGAAGACCTCATCGGCCGCCACGCTTCCCGGACTCCGGCCATGCTCCGCTATGACATACACGCCGCCGAAGCGTCTATGTTCAACACCCCTCCCTGTTACGGGATTTACATCATCGGCCTGGTTCTTGAATGGCTCAAGGGCCTGGGCGGGGTAGAGGCCATGGCCCGCATTAACCGGGAAAAAGCCGGACTCCTTTACAGCTACCTTGAAAATTCAAAATTTTTCAGTTCTCCTGTTGAAAAGTCATGCCGCAGCATCATGAACATACCCTTTATTCCCAGGGAAGGGGACCCGGAGAAAAAGGCCGCCCTGGAAAAGCGCTTTGTGAGCGAAGCCTCGGCAACGGGCCTGGTGAATCTTGCCGGACACCGCCTTGTGGGGGGCATGCGGGCCAGTATCTACAACGCCATGCCCATTGAAGGGGTCAGGGCCCTTGTCGCGTTCATGGAGAAATTTGAGTCGTAATTCCGCCGGGCAGTTGTCCCGCGCCGCAAAGGAGCCGTTTATGTTTCGCATACAGACACTGAACAAGATTTCACCCCTGGGACTTGAGCTTTTCCCCAGGGACAGGTACGAAGTGGCAAGCGGGATACCCAATCCCGACGCCATACTGGTACGGAGCGCCAGCCTCCACGACACGGCCCTTCCCGGATCGGTCAAGGCCATAGCCAGAGCCGGGGCGGGGGTAAACAACATCCCCGTACAGGAATGCAGCGAGCGGGGCATTGTGGTCTTTAATACCCCCGGCGGCAACGCCAACGCGGTCAAGGAACTGGTCATAGCCTCGCTGCTTCTTTCCTCGCGGAACATATTCGGCGGCATCAACTGGGGGCTTTCCCTGGCCGGCAGGGCCGACGAGGTTCCCGATCTGGTAGAAAAGGGCAAGTCCCGTTTTGAAGGGCCCGAACTCAGGGGCAAGGTTCTGGGAGTGGTGGGCCTGGGGTCCATCGGGGTTATGGTTGCCAACGCCGCCGTGGCCCTGGGCATGGAGGTCGCGGGCTACGACCCCTATATCTCGGTGGACGCGGCGTGGAGCCTTTCAGAGTCGGTGCGGCGGGCCGAAACGTTTGAGAGCCTTCTTTCAAAAGCGGATTACCTGACCCTTCATCTTCCCCTGGGAGAAGAAACCAGGGGCATGATTGACGCGGTTAAAATCAGAAACATGAAGCAGGGAGCGCGTATTGTCAACCTTGCCAGGGGAGGTCTTGTCAATGAAGACGACATCATCGCCGCGCTGGAAAGCGGCAGGCTTTCCGCCTACATCACCGATTTTCCCAGCGCCGAACTGCTCCGCTGCGAAAAGGCCGTCTGCTTACCCCATCTGGGCGCTTCTACCCCCGAAGCCGAGGACAACTGCGCGGTCATGGCAATAAAGCAGCTCATGGAATTCCTTGAGTCGGGGAACATAAAGAATTCGGTGAATTTTCCCCGCTGCCGGCTGGAACGGCGGGCTCCCCACCGGCTTTTGGTGGCGAACCGGAACATACCCAATATGGTCGGACAAATCACCACACTTTTGGCAGGCGCCGATATCAATATCACGGACCTCATCAACCACCACCGGGAAGAATACGCCTATAATATTATTGATACGGAGCAGGTCATACCGGCCGAAGTGCTTGCGACGCTCGGAAAGGTTGACGGCATCGTGAGGGTGCGGACCCTGTGATTTTTTGTTTATAAGGTTGAAGATTGTACAGATGGTTTTTAGAGGATTAACGAAAAAAGAAGTTTTGGTAGTGGCGGGGCTCCTTGGCCTTGGATGTTTATGCGTCAGTTGGATAGATTACCGGGGAGCCGCTGTCAGGGAAGCGCGGGAAGAAGCAACAGAAATCCCGGAGCCCTTGAGCCCCGGCGAATACCGGGCGGCGGTGCTCGCGTCGGTACAACAGAACGATGCCGTACTTGAGCTGTACGGAAACGAACCGTTTCGGGAAAAAGTGGTGGCTTTCTTCGGTTCTATCACCGGCTCACAGGAGATCGCGGGGCAGGTTCTGAGCCAGGCTTGGGCATTGAATATTTCCCCCAGCCTGGTCTTTGCCCTGATATGGGAGGAGAGCCTCTTTAATCCCCGCGCAATGAACCGCAATACCAACAACAGCATTGACCGGGGGCTTTTCCAGCTTAATTCAGCCTCCTTCCCTTCGCTTACGCCTGAGGATTTTTTCAATATTACGGTGAATATACGCTACGGCCTTGCCCACCTTAAAATGTGCCTTGACCAGGGAAGGTCGGAAGTTGCCGCCCTGGCAATGTACAACGCCGGATTAAACAGGGTCCGCTCGGGCGGAACCCCGGAACGCACCCTGAATTACATCAACCGCATACTGGGCTACAGGCAGGGTATAGAAAAATTGTTCCTGTCCGAATGTATGCGGCCCGGTTTCGCCGAAGCGCCCCCGGCAAAGGCAGTCCGTAAATAGACCTGTCCGGCAGCCCGGTTGTTTGCCAAACAAGTCCAATAGAGTTGCCGTTTCAGCGGGTTTAGTATATAATTATTGAATAGATACGGAAATATCGTTTATTATAATTATAGAAGAGGGAGATGTCAGGTGAAGTTTAGTATAATCCTTCTTGCCGCCGCGGCGCTTGTAAGCGGCCGGGGGTGGGCAGACAATCAGGAACCGGCTGTAAACGCCGGGGAGACCGTGCTTGCCATGGACGGGCAGACGGAAGGCGCCGAACTATCTGCCTTCGGGGCATCCCGGGGAGCGGGCGTCATACAGATTCCGGTACAGAAAAGGGCGTCAACCAAATTCGCCGACGGAAGGCTTGATGAATACATTGTCTTCCAGTACGACCAGGAAGATGTGCTGTTGCTTTCCCAGGCCCGGTATTCCGCGTCGGGCGTACTGGTTGAGACGGTGGAATTCGTCTATGAGAACGGCAGGGCGGTACGGAAGGTCACCAAGGACGAACAGGGCCGGCCCCATTCCATGATCAGCTATCAGTACAATCCCCAGGGCCTGATAACCGGAGAAACCCTGGCCGACCGTAACGGCAGGACCTTAAGTTCCTACGAATACCAGTATGACGCGAACGGCAACCGGGTTGTCAGGATCATCAACAATACCCGGGGCGGCAAGCTCGCCGAAACTTCCTTCGCGTACCGGAACGGGCTTCTTGTTTCAACAGAAACCAGGGACGGAACAGGCCGGAAAACCGGTTCAAGCGAAAATACCTACGATATCCGGGGCAACCGTGTTACCGAAAGGGTCTTTGACGCCAGGGGCGATGTTGTGCGCATTGTCAACGCGACCTGGCGGGACGGCCTTGAGGCGACCGTTGAGCGCGCCGACGCCGGCGGTCAGGTTGTGCTGCGGGAGACCTATGAATACGGCGCTTATGACGAACTGGTCCGCAAGACCGTGGAAGATATTCACAGCGGAATGAAAAAGGTTATCGAGTACGAATATACGTTCCGCGAGGAACAGCGCCCTTAAGGGCAAAGGAACGGCATGATGAAACGCCTTGTTTGTGTGCTTTTGGTTGTTTTGGGGGGATTACCGGCTTTTGCGGATGATGAGGCGATGGAACTTTATACCTACCTCTATAATAATTCCGTAAACCCGGTAGACAAGCTCGGTGTACTCAGGCTTGTGATTGAATCGGAACCTTCCGGGGCCGGTCAGTTCTATGCCGATGCCCTGAATCAACTGGTGGAAACCGGGATGAACCTTCAGACCGCCACCGAGCGGGACGCCGCCGATGAGCTGGCACGCCTGCTCTGCTATCATACAGGCGAGGAAAAAATCGCTTCCTCAGCCGGCGATATATGGCGGACCTTTGAAACCTTTTCCAATCCCCTGGTCAAGGCCGAGGCCCTCACGGCCCTGGGCCGCATACAGGCAGGCGCTTTTCTCCCCCAGGTAATCAAGGTGCTCAACGACCTCAACCTGGCGCCTGCCGCTGATTACGAAAGCGCGGAAAAAATAGCCTACGGCGCCATACTTTCCCTTGAAAAGTACCAGGAAAAAGACGGCTACCTGCCGGTGTTCTTCGCTTCAATAGGATGGTATTCCGCCCGCATCAAGGACACCGCCAAAAAGAGCCTTACGGTGATTCTTCAGGACCCCACCGAACCTTTAACCGAGGTAATAACTTCCGCCAGTTACAATTATCAGGCGAAACTTGACGCCCTGCGTACTATGGAAGAATCAAACAGTTCCAATGAAATCAAGGCCAATTTTGCGCTGGCGGCCTACAGTGAGGGCTGGCTGGCGGCGACCAGCGTAACCAGGGAACGTATGCTTCTTAACACCATGAGAAAATTCTCGATGCAAATGATACAGCGGTACGGGACAAGCGACAACGCCGTCTATTCCCTCCTGGACCGTTCCTATAAGGGAGGCACCGATTGGGAAGAAAAGCTCGGCGCCGTCTCCACCCTCGGCACTCTGGCGACACCCGAGGCCGCCCGGCAGCTTGCCAATTACCTTCAGCTTTTTAACGCCGCGCTCCAGCGGGGAACCATAACCCCGAATGACGAGCGCATGGTCCGGGAAGTTATTCCCGCCCTGGGCGCCACCGGCCAGAGCGCGGGGAGGGCCGCCCTCAATACGGTTCTCGCCCTTGACTGGACCAACGCGGTCAAGAATCTTGCCCGTGAGGCGCTGTCCAAAATCAGGTAAGCCGGAAGGTACAGGTTGAACGGTAAGGCCGGACCTGAAAGATGAGGCTGTTCGAAAGGTTTGAAAAACCTGTGCGGACAGCCTTTTTAATTTCCGGTTAGCCCCGGCACAGCCCCAAGCCTATTCGGTAAAGACCTGCAGCACCTGTTCAGGAGTCTGGGCATGGAGGATTTCCTGCCGTTTTTCAGCGCTCTTGAAAAGAAGGCTGACTTCCGCGAGAAACTGCAGATGGGGTCCGGTTTTTTCCACCGGAGAAAGGGTCATAATAAAAATTCTGCACGGCTCATGGTCCAGGGAATCAAAATCCACAGGCGCGTCGGAAACGCCGATACAGGCTACCAAATCCTGTACGGTATTGCTCTTCCCGTGGGGGATGGCTATTCCGTGCTTCATCCCTGTGGACATCTTCTGTTCCCGGTCCATAATAGCGCCCAGCGCCGCCTCACGATCCTGTATTTTGCCCGCGCTGACCAGAATATCCAGCAACTCATTGATGATATCCTGCTTGGTAGTACCTTTAAGGTGCAGGCTTATCGTTTCTGCTGTTAAGACTGTCTTCAAATTCATACATAAAGTGTAAATCCACATATGGAAAAAGTCAACGGGGTTCTTTGCGCTATAGAAAATATGGTATACTAAACCCATGCGTCCTCTGGATTATTTTTTTTCATTGGCGGACAGGGAAAAATCTTTTTCCCCGGAAGGGCATCTGGCCAGGGAATTTGTGAAGCTCGCTTCTCCTGTCCTGGGGGAGACCTGTGCCGGGGATCTTTGTTTCCGTACCGTCTCCCGCCTGGGCGAAAAGGCCGGTCCCGCGCTGGGGAACATGGCCGCTTTTTTGCTTGGTGAATTTGACGACGGGACCATGACCCTTGATGACGCGGACTGGGACGAAATCAGGGAAACCCTGGAAGACGCCGCCGACGGCATTGACCTGAATACCCTCACCGGTCTTATGGACGGGCTCCTTTCCAGAGGAAAACTGGAAAAAACACCTTAACCCGGCGTTTTTTTCATGAAAGCGCTTGCGTTCCGGAATTTTCGGGAGTATGCTTTAGGGAGAAACCAATTTCAAAACTTCAATTTTGAAAGAGGTTTGTTTAAGAGTTTTCGCCGGGATTTGGCGGCGGAAATAGCCCTGTTGGGACGGGAGGCTCCTATGAATAATCCGCCTGACACTACGGGGCCGGTTTGATAAACGCGCCGGCCTTGGGGAGACAATTATCATAACAGCAAGATCTGTGTAATGCTTTGTGTAAGCATACCCCAAAAGACCGGGCCGCAGGGCCGGTAGGGGGAAAGAGAGCTGCCTGGAACCGGGCTTAGGAAACCCGGAAAGGCAGCTTTTTTGTTGGGGATACCCGTTCCGGACAGGCCAAACGGTCCTGCCCACGGGCATAAAGGGGTCCTACCAGTTATTGTATCCGCCGCCGGCGCCCCGGTCACGGCGGGGTTTATCCATTGCCTCATTTACCCTAAGTTGGCGGCCTTCGAATTCACGGCCGTTGGTTCCGGCGATAGCGGCGCTTGCCTCTTCGTCAGTACTCATTTCAATAAAACCGAATCCTTTTGAATTGCCGGTTTCACGATCAAAGATGATCTTGGCGGAAGCGACGCTGCCAAAATTGGAGAACAGGTTACGAAGTCCGTCTTCTGAGGTGTTGTAGGAAAGGTTCCCTACATACAGTTTCTTAGCCATCGAGCATTTTCCTTCTCCCGGAACAAACTACCGTTTTCTGTCCGCAGGGGAACAGCAAACACGGGTTTGCATACGTCCGGGTTGCGCATTTATTCACGTCCATATACCATGGGCGACTCCACTCTTCCGTCGGGGAGAGTACTGGATGAAAGATGAGCTTGTTCCGCAGCTTGTCCGCTTGTGAAACAGCCTTGAGTCAACAGACTTGTTCGAGAAAGCCTTTGCTTCCCGCGGGCCAGGGTCCGTTCCAAGTCTTGCGTTTTCCCGCCGGCAAAACAGTCCGCCGGCCGTGAAATCGCGGGTTTTACAAAAAAATTGTTTGGAAAAAGAAATTTTCGAACAATCCTGCCATAAATCAAGAATCGAGAAGATTGGCCCGGGCGAGAAAAGCCAGACTGCGTCATTTTTGTAAATAAGTCTTACAATAGACTTTGCCAAAACAAATCACAATAGATCCTAATAGAAAAACAGTACCCTAGATTGGCGCCGGCGTCAAGCTAAATTTAAAATTCCGGTAAATTTTTTTAAAAAAATGGTGTATTTTTCGACGAATAATGCCGGGATACCCGAAATTCAAGGCTATTCCGCCCCCTGTCCGGCGAAAAGCAGGGTTATGGCGTTCTTCAAGCTGGTAATCTTGTGAATTCCGGCGCTGTCGGCCAGGGCTGCCTCGGTTTCGCCGGAATCGGGGACAGGCCCGAGAAAACGGGTAAAACCAAGGCTCCGGGAGGTCTTTACACGGGTATTGAGCCGCCTGACCGGCCGTACTTCCCCGGCAAGGGAAAGTTCGCCGGCCAGGGCTGTCTGGGGAGGCAGGGCGAGGCCGGTACGGGCCGAGTATATGGCCCCAGCCAGGGCAAGCTCTATGCCCACCTCGTTTATCCTGATGCCGCCGGCTACATTGACATAAAGATCATGGTCCTGGAGCCGGAGCTTGAGGTGCTTTTCCAGGGTAGCCGACACACGGGACACCCTGCCCGAATCAATGCGGTCGGAAAAAACCCTGTTTATGGAAGCCCTCGCCGGAACGGTCAGGGCCTGGATTTCCACAAGGAAACACCGGCTCCCCTCCAGAACCGCCGCGACCGCCACGCCGGGGGGCAGTTCGCCTTCCCGCTGTATGAGAAAAAGGGCGGAAGGATCTTCCACCGCTTTAAGGCCCTTTTCAGTCATGGTGAAAATACCCAATTCGTCTACGGAACCGAAACGGTTTTTCGCGGCCCTGAGAAAGCGGCTGTCCTGGCCGTCTCCCGGCCTGTCGTTCTGCTCGAAGTACAGCACCGTGTCCACCATGTGTTCCAGCGTTTTCGGACCGGCTATAATTCCGTCCTTGGTCACATGGGCGATAAGGAAGAGTGCCGCGTCATGTTCCTTGACCCAGGAGATGAGTTCAAAAGAACAGTACTTCATCTGGTTCACCGTTCCCGGCACCAGGCCCACTTCGGGGCTGAACAGGCTCTGTACGGAATCAACGATGATGATGAC
>JAISDF010000081.1 GCA_031265025.1 Spirochaetaceae bacterium | reverse complement strand
TTTTACAACATGGGGCTTGACCAGACCCTTCTGGAAAGGGTATCCGGGGGAACCAGCCTTCCCTGCCTCCGCTTTTACGGCTGGAAGCCCCAGGCGGTATCGATAGGGTATTTTCAGGGACTTGATGAGGAAGTAAATGTCCGTTTATGCGGGGAACGGGGCGTGGATGTGGTGCGCCGTCTTACCGGCGGCGGGGCGGTTTTTCATAACGCCGAACTTACCTACAGCCTGACCCTGCCCCTCGGCCATCCCCTGGCAGGCCGGAGCATACAGGAATCATACGGCATACTCTGCGCCGGCATTGTGCGGGGACTTGAAAAGCTCGGCATCGCGGCGTCCTTTGTTCCCATAAATGATATAGAATATAAGGGAAAGAAAATTTCCGGCAACGCCCAGACAAGGAAAAAGGCCGCCCTGCTCCAGCACGGGACGGTATTGCTGGACAATGACCCGGAACTGATGTTTGAACTCCTCAAGGTAGTTCCCGAAAAAGCCGGGACCCGTCCTTCCGCCGCCGGCGTCAAACAGCGGGTAAGCAGCCTCTCTGAAATTCTGGGACGGGAAGTTTCCTACGGGGAAGCGCTGGCCTCCATAAGCGGGGGCTTCGGCGAGGCCCTGGATATTGAATTTACCGGGACGCCGGGAAATCCTTCCGAAAAAGCCCGGCTTCCTTCCCCCGATGAGGAAGAACGGGCCCTGTACCTGGCAAAAAACCGTTTCGCGGACAGACTCTGGACAGGGGCCCGCCCCTGAGCTAAGGAGGTACTATGGCTGAATCAACCGACTGGCGGGAAAAAACCTATGAGCATACCCTGGAAGAGGAACTTTTGGGCCTTGAACGCCGCCTTGAGTCGGACCCGGACTGTGACGCCGGGAGTCTTGAGGGCATACTTACGCACCTGTACCACTCGGAGGGCGCCGGCTGGGGTGGCCGGGGGGAGGTCCAGAGCAGCATACTCAGCGCTACCATAGCCGCCTATGAACTTACCATCGCCAGGCTCAGGAAGGCAGGACCCGAAAGCGCGTCCGGGGCGGACGGGCGGACAGCTTCAAAATGAAAATTTTCTGTTACCTTTTAACTCCGCCATTGTTCCAAGATTGATAGATAATGGAGTTCATATCCATTCTCCTTTGCTCTACCCCGGGGTTACTCCTTTCCCCGGGGTTTTTCTTTTTGGGGCAAATTCAAAATACCGAATTATAAAATTGTGGCCATAGAGTGACAAATTTTCTTTTTTAGCTTGCTAAAATAGTCAAAAATGTATATTTTTATGTAGGAGTTTTATATGGAATGGCGGGCAAGTCATATTTTGGTAAAAGACAGGACGCTGGCCGAGGACCTTCTTGGAAAAATCAAGCGGGGCGCCCAGTTTGAATCCCTTGCGCGGGAATTTTCAACCTGTCCTTCCAAATCGTCAGGCGGTGATTTGGGCTGGTTCGGTCCGGGTAAAATGGTCGCCCCCTTTGAGTCGGCGGTAAAAAGGATTTCGCCGGGATCAGTCAGCGATGTGGTACAAACCCAGTTTGGTTATCACATCATCAAATGCACCGGCAGGAAGGAGTAATTTTTTCAATCTATGGCCTTTAAGACGGACTTCAAATCAATTATCCAGCTTGATTCGGAACTTCAGGGAATTCAGGACCTTGATCTGCTGCTGGAACGCATACTGCAGGAAGCCAGAAAGGTTGTCCGCGCGGACGCCGGGTCCATCTATGTAAAGGAAACGGTAAAAGGAAAAACAAGCGAGCCGGTTGACATGCTCGCCATCAGATATTCCCAGAACGATACGCTTTCCGCGGGCCTGCCTCCGGGCCAAAAACTTATCTATTCGGTATTTTCGGTCCCCATAAGCGAACAGTCCATCTCGGGTTACTGCGCCCTGAGCCAGAAACCGGTGAACGTTCCCGATGTCTACAAGATTTCGCCTGAGGCGCCGTATTCTTTTGCCACAAGTTACGACAAGATTTCGGGTTATAAGACCACTTCTACCCTGACGGTTCCGCTCAAAACCGCCGAAAATAGGGTATTGGGGGTCATTCAGATTATCAATTCGAAAAACAAAAAAGGCAGGACGGTTCCTTTCTCGTCCACCGATGAATTTCTCATTACCCATTTCGCGGCTAACGCCACGATAGCCCTCCAGAGGGCCCAGATGACCCGTGTTATCATACTCAGGATGATAAAGATGTCTGAACTCAGGGACCCCAAGGAAACCGGGCCCCATGTCAACAGGGTAGCGGGCTACGCGGTTGAGATTTACGACCGCTGGGCCGGCCACCACGGACTGCCCGACGCCGAAAGGGAAAAATCCCGGGATACCCTCAAGATAGCCGCCATGCTTCACGATGTGGGCAAGGTCGCCATCTCCGATGTCATCCTGAAGAAGCCGGACAAGTTCTCCGAGGATGAATACAAGATCATGCAGCACCATACCATATTCGGCGCCCAGCTCTTTGTGGACCCCCAGTCTCCCCTGGATACCATAGCCTCGGAGATTGCCCTGACCCACCACGAAAACTGGGACGGCTCAGGCTATCCGGGCTGGATTGATCCCGTGAGCGGCCAGGTACTCAAGGCGGACCGTTTCGGCAAGCCCCTGGGCAAGAAGGGAGAGGAAATACCCCTGGCCGGCCGCATTGTGGCCATAGCCGATGTCTTTGACGCCCTCTGTTCCCGCAGGGTTTACAAGGAGCCCTGGGATGAGGAGCATGTGCTTGCCGAGATAAAGAGCCTTTCGGGGATAAAATTCGACCCGGAACTTGTGGATATCTTTTTTGAAATACTGCCCAATATCAAGCAGATACAGAGTCTCTACCCCGAACAGAGCGGGGATTAGACTGGTTCGACAACCCGGCCGCTTGTCTTACCGCGCTACGCTTTTTCTTTTGCCGCCTTTACAAGCCGTGTAAGAACGCGGTCAAAACTGTCGGCAAAGCGCTTTAAGTCTTTTTTCCCGTATGAATCGCTCCGCTCAAAATCCATGCCGTTCTGAACCAGGTCAAGGGTAAAATTCCGCAGCGAAAGCGCCTGGCCTATGTTTTCCGGGGTAAACACCCTGCCCCGGTCGTCCAGGGCGGTAACGGATGCCTTTACCACGCGTTCGGCCAGGGGAATATCCCTGGTGAGCACCAGGTCGCCGGGTTCGGCGAGAAGGACAATGCGGTCATCGGCCTTGCCTTCTCCGGGAGGGCAGAGTTCCATACGGACCGATTTTCCGCCTATGCCCGGTATTGTCCTGTTGGCGGCAAATACGGCGCTTACGCCGGTGCGCTCCGCCGCCCTGACAACCAGATCCCTGACCTCCCTGGGACAGGAATCGGCGTCAACGAGAATTTTCACCGCGTCTCCCGGCCTGTACGCCCGCAGGCGTCGCCGCGTCCGCACCTGCCGCGCCCGCGTTCACACTTGCCGCACCCGCCGCGTCCGCACCCGTCGTGCCCGCGGCGAAGGCGGTAAAGGCGCCGTCAAGGACGAGGCTGCCGCAGGCGGCGCCGATAAAGGCGCTCTCCCCTGTACGGAGACTGAGCTTGCTTCTGTTCCCGAGGAGGAGGCTGCCTTCGGTAACGCACAGTATCGAAGGGCCTTTCAGGGGATAGGGGAGGGGGCGGTCCTTATTTTTAAGGAGGGTGAGTGAAAATTCCGTTTTCAGGGGCAGGGGATAGCTGAAAACCAGGGGCCGCCTTTCCGTATCCGGGGGGCTGAGTATGGACGGCGTGTAGGGAGAGAAATCAAGTATCCGTAAAAGTTCGGGAATATCAATATGTTTATTGGTAAGCCCTCCCCTGAGCACGTTGTCCGAATTTGCCATAAGCTCAACGCCGAACCCTTCCACATAACTGTGCATGACGCCCGCTTTGAGAAAAACCGCCTCCAGGGGTTTCAGTTTGAGGATTCTGAGGTAGAAGGGGGCAAGTATGCCCGGATCGCCGGGATACTGGGCGGCGAATTGTGCCGCAAGCTTCATGGAGACTTCCGCCGGGCCTTTCCCGGAGGAAGTCCCGGGCAGGGCCGATACGGCCCGGCTCAGGGTTTCGCGCTCCTGGGGGCCGAGGGCAAAGAGGGCCTGTAAGAAGGCTTTGAGTCTTTCCCCGCCGCTTCCGGGACTCCTCAGCGCCTTCAAGGGTTTTTCCAGGACAGGAAACCCCAGGGCGTCCAAAAGTTCCGCGCTTTCGTCCGCTTCCCTGAAACCGCAGAGGGCGGTAAAAGGGCCCAGGGCGCAGAGTATTTCAGGCTTGTGACTGGGGTCCTTGTAATTCCGCCGGGGGGCGCTTTCTTCTATGCCTTCCCGGTTCTCCCGTTCCCAGCCTTCCCTGGCCTGCCCGGCGTCCGGATGAACCTGTATTGAAAGGGGCTTTTCAGCCGCGAGCAGCTTGAACAAAAAGGGAAGTTTACCCCCGGCGCTTTTTCCCCAGACCCCTGTTTCATGCGTTTCAATATAAGCGGAAAGCGGTTCTTTTTTGCCGCTGTTTTCTATGTACGAAGGTCCCAGGGGATGAACGCCCATCCAGAGTTCCGCGAAGGGTTTTTTTTCGGGGTTTTTTTCGCCAATAAGTTCCGGTATCCACAGGGGAGAACCCCAGGGATAATGCTTTATCTCATTGCAAAGCCTGAAAAAACCCGGATCAGGAGTCAATTATTCCCCCAATGCCTCGTCAAGCCGGGCTATGATGTCCAGGGTAAGCTGTTCGGTCTTGATCTGCTCAATTTTGAGCTGTTCAATTTTGAACCTGTCAAGCTCAGGCTGCCGGCCGGACTGCCCGGGGCCTCCGGGCTGCCCGTCGCTTGAGACGGTTTCATCGTACCGGGCCCGCGTTTTCTCGATTTCATCACAGAGGAGAAAGCCGGACAGTATGGCCGCTTTAAGGGGATCGTTCAGTCCGGTACTCTGTTTTGTGTCCTCAACAAAGCGGCGGTAATTTTCAAGGAGTCTTTCGAGGTATTCAGGATCGGCATCCGCGGAGATGGTAAAGGAAGTGCCCAGCATGGAGATGCGGAGATCGCTCTTGGGCATGACCTCTCCTTAAAAAATATCCAGTTGATCCGTCCGGGGCGCGGCGTCTTCCTCTTCGGAGGGTG
>JAISDF010000204.1 GCA_031265025.1 Spirochaetaceae bacterium | reverse complement strand
AAATTTTCCGCCGGCCCTTGTCGAGGCTGTCCTGCTCCAGGAGGACCGTTACTTTTACGGGCATATCGGCATTAACACGGCGGCCATGTTCAGGGCGGTTTGGGAAACCTATGTCAAACGGAGCCGCCGCATGGGGGCTTCGACAATAACCATGCAGCTTGCAAGGCTCCGCTGGGGCCTGTATACCCGGAATCTGCCGGGAAAATTCCTCCAGACCCTGCTTGCCCTTTTTCTCGAAGCCTGTTATTCGAAAGAAGAAATACTGGAGGCGTATCTTAATCTTGTCCCTTTAGGCGGCAATATCGAGGGCTATGCTTCGGGCGCGTGGTATTATTTCGGCAAGGAGGTGCGGGAACTTACCAGGAGCGAAATCCTCACCCTGGCCGTGATACCCCAGAATCCGGCCAGGCGCGCCCCTCTTTCCGGTCTTGCCGGTGACGAACTGCTCCGTTCCCGGCGTATCCTGTATGACGCGTGGCTTGACGCCCACCCCGAAGACAGGCTGCTTGAGGCGGAGATGGAACTGCCTCCCTATATCCACGCGGCCTGGCCCAGAAGGGCCCTTCATTTTACCGAATACCTCAGGGCCTTTTTACCCCAGGGCGGAACAAGAACGTCGCTGGATCTTGGGTATCAAAACATCCTTGAACGCGAGCTTGAAAATTTCCTGGTGAAGAACCGTTCCTGGGGCATCAAGAACGGGAGCCTTCTTCTTGTTGATTATACCTCGATGGAAGTCCTTGCGGCTGTCGGTTCGGCGGACTATTTTGACGACGCGATAGAGGGCCAGGTCAACGGCTTTAATTCCAGGCGTTCTCCGGGTTCAACGCTCAAACCCTTTGTCTATGCCCTGGCCATTGAGCAGGGCCTTATTCATCCTGAAAAGATGCTCAAGGACACGCCTGTTGGTTTCAGCGAATACACTCCCGATAATTACCAGGGTGAATTTACGGGGCCGGTAAAGGCATGGCGCGCCCTGGTTGATTCGCGGAACATTCCCGCGGTTGAGCTTGCCCGGAATATCCGCGGTCCCGATCTTCACGATTTTTTGTCCCGCGCCGGAGTGAGCGGCCTCAGGGAAAAAGGCCACTACGGCCTTTCCCTGGTTTTGGGAAGCGCCGGCCTTACCATGCTTGAGCTTGCCCGTCTCTATGCCGCCCTGGCATCGCTCGGTGTGGAAAAGGAACTTCGCTTTTTTGCGCCGGGGTCCATCGCGCCGCGATCAGGCGCGCCGGGAGACGCCGGTACCGCTGGAGGCGGCCGGACCCTGCTTTCCGCCGAGGCCTCGGCGATTACCCTGGACATGCTTGCGCGTAATCCCGCCCCTGACGAAATAATGGACGGCAGCAGGCGCGGGGTTTCCGTGGCGTACAAGACCGGAACTTCAATCGGCTTTAAGGACGCCTGGTCCATCGCGGTATTCGACCGCTTTGTCCTCGCCGTATGGCTGGGAAATTTTTCGGGTGAGGGGAACAACGCCCTCATAGGCCGTCTTGCCGCTACGCCGCTGCAGTTCAGCGTCATAGACGCTATCAGCGCGGGGATTCCCCAGGCAGAACTGCTTCCGCCGAGGACCATGCCGCCCCAGGTTGCCAGGGTGGATGTATGCGCTGTTTCGGGAGACCTTCCCGGCGAGGACTGCCCCCATCTTACCGGGACCTGGTTTATACCCGGCGTCTCGCCCATCACCACATGCCGCATACACAGGCGCATCTATATTGACACCCGGACAGGCTACCGTACCGATGAGAGTGAAGGGCCGTATATACGCTCCGAGGTCAGGGAATTCTGGCCTTCGGACCTGATGGAAATTTTCGACCTGGCCGGGCTCCCCCGTTTTACGGCCCCGCCCTATGCCCCTGACCGCCTGAGCGCCAGGGAAACGCCGGGCTTTCCCCCTTCGATAATTTCACCCCTTGCCAATTCTACCTATGTACTTACCGGCAGCAGCCGTTACAATCAGCTTGTGCTTCTTGCCGCCGCCGATCAGGACGCCGGGGAACTCTTCTGGTTCGCCGGCGCCCAATTTATAGGAAGGACCAAACCCAACGAACGTTTTGTCTGGTCCCCCGAACCGGGAATATGGGATATTTCGGCGGTTGACAAACAGGGCCGCTCAAGCGGTATCAGGATTACGGTGCAAAGGGCCGAAAGTCCCTAACGGGAAAGTTTCTTACTTGCCGTAAGCAGGGACCCGAGAACCATGAGATGCACCGCAAACATCTGCAGCACATGCCAGAGATCGGAGCCAAAAGCGCCGGTTTTGTACCAGTGGATACATTCGACGACGATATAGACAGCCCAGACTATAAAGACAATGAAAATAAACAAATCCAAAAATGAAAGTCTAATCTGAAGCAGGTCCAGGACAAGGGCGATACCCGCAACGAGCGCGATAATGCCGGTGAGTATTGCCAGGAAGGTGGTAATATCACCCCTGCCAAAAAAGGTCCGGTAAATTATCGCGAAATCACCGCCCTTGTTGACGCCCAACACGCCGTTGGCGACAAGATACAGGGCAACGGAAAGCTGCCATAAAAAAGATCCGAGAGTACGGTTCATACAATCCTCCATGAAAGAATATATACCATAGATTTGAGTTTGTCAGGTGAGCTGCCTGATTTGCACGCGGGATCCATGCCACAATGACGGATGAATTATTTTTTCTTTTGTTGGATGAGTTTTCTATCCGCTTTGTCAAGTTCTTTAATGGTTTTCTTAAGATCTGATTTTATTCGTTTGACGTGGACTTCCGGGGGCAGATTTTCCGGCATAGTTCCGCCGGTTTCCTGTATTGCCTTTCGTACTGTCCGCCCAACCTGTAGCGCCGTTTGCTCCAGGGCATTTTGTCCGCGGATATTTTCCCGTTTTATTTTCGCGTTGGTCTGGGTAATACGGAAAATATTGGCGCCTAATTCTTCCGCCCCCATATAATCAAGAGGGGTTTCGCTATCCGGGATGCCTTTTAATTCCCTGATTTTGTGAATTGGCATATTGTAAAGACCCATGTAGCCTTTGTTGGAGAAGAAATCATAGCGGACAACCCCGGCTTGCTTGGCGGTAGAAGAAAGGGCTTTTTCCCTTTCGCTGATGTCTTTGCGGAGGGGCACCCTTTCAATATCTTCGTAAGATTTTACATGTTCCTGAACAGAGGCGGTAAAGGCGGCGAAATAGGCCTGGGCTTTTGCCACTTGAGTTTTTTTGACATCGGCATTCATCGAGACAAGGTAACAGGCAAAACGGGAAAGTTTGAAATCCTTAATGGGCCTCCCGCCAAGATACCGGACTTCTTCTCTGAAATGATCGGCGGTTATAATGGTGGGTATGCTCAGGCAGACCGACATGGCCTTATTGATAGGCGGCATCGTAGGGGTATATTCCCTGTACCCGAGCCAGTGGATAAAGTCCGACGCATACCAATATATTTGCCCATTTTCATGGTAGAAGTCTTCAAAAGTAGGATGTTTACCATCAAAATATGAGTCTATATCGGATATATCACCACTCATGGATTAATTATAAGGCTGGTTTTCGGCTTTTTTCAAGCCCTAAATGTTCCCCGCCTTATTCCAAAGTCTTGAACCCCGCAAACAGAACATTCAGACCGCAGTCAAACTGTTCGTCAAAGGACATTTGTTCGCAGCCGGTTCCGAGGATGGTGTTGATAAAAGCGGGCATTCCCCC
>JAISDF010000200.1 GCA_031265025.1 Spirochaetaceae bacterium | reverse complement strand
TAGTTTTTTTTGGTGGGCTTGTGCTGGTTTTAGGGGGTTGACACGCCGTTTTTTACATAAAGTATAATCGTGAGCCGTGAGCCGTGAGCCGTGAGCCGTGAGCCGTGAGGAAGCCGCTCCCATCCGGTCGCGGCAATTGAAAGAGTGAGCCGGTAATTCCGCTTGGGACGGCTGGTTTTGGGCCTGGCCTGGTCAAAAGCATGAAAATAGTGTAGTTCCTTTTGAAAATTTGCGCAATACTTCCGCCTTAAAATTCTTCAAGGAGGCTTGCATGAAAAAATACATTCTGGCTCTGGACCAGGGAACCACGAGTTCACGGGCAATACTCTTTGACCACGAACAGAAAATTATCGGCATCGAGCAGAAGGAATTCACCCAGATATATCCTAAGGAAGGCTGGGTAGAGCATGATCCCATGGACATTTATTCTTCCCAATACGCGGTGATGATGGAGCTCATCACCAAGCATAACATCGCTCCGGGGGACATTGCCGCTGCGGGCATCACCAACCAGAGGGAAACGACCATACTCTGGGACAGGCATACCGGCCGGCCTGTGTATAACGCCATAGTGTGGCAGTGCCGGCGCACCTCAAGTCTGGTGGACGATCTGGTGCGGCAGGGGCTCGGCCCGTACATCAAAAAAACCACCGGCCTGGTTCCCGACGCGTATTTTTCGGGAACCAAAATCAAGTGGATACTGGATCATGTTGAAGGGGCCAGGGAAAAGGCCAGGAAGGGGGATATTCTCTTCGGAACCGTTGATACCTGGCTGATATGGAAATTTACCAACGGCGCTGTTCATGTTACCGACTATACCAATGCCAGCCGCACCATGATTTTCGATATACATAAACTTGACTGGGACGAAAAACTGCTTGCCGCTCTGGACATACCCCGCTCCTGCCTCCCGGCGGTAAAGCCTTCAAGCGCCGTATACGGGTGCATCAATATTCAGGGAACCGAAATCCCCGTCTCAGGCGACGCCGGGGATCAGCAGGCGGCGCTTTTCGGCCAGTGCTGCTTCGAGAAGGGCGAGGCGAAAAACACCTACGGGACAGGCTGTTTTCTCCTCATGAACACCGGGAACGAGGCTTGCGAAAGCAAGAACGGCCTTATTACCACCATCGCCGCCGGCGCCGAAGAAGGCCGGGTCAGCTATGTCCTCGAAGGCTCTGTCTTTGTGGCCGGCGCGGTGATGCAGTGGCTCCGGGACGAGATGCGTTTTTTTACCGACAGCGCCGACGCCGAATACCTTGCCCAAAAGGTTCCTGACTCAGGCGGCGTTTACCTGGTGCCGGCCTTTACCGGCCTCGGCTCTCCCTACTGGGATATGTACGCCAGGGGCTGCATCGTGGGCATCACCAGGGGCACCAGGCGGAACCACATCATCAGGGCCGCCGAGGAATCCATAGCCTATCAGAGCCTTGACCTTATCAGGGCCATGGAAAAAGACCTGGGCCTTACGCTCAGGGAATTAAAGGTTGACGGCGGCGCAAGCCGCGACGCCTTTCTCATGCAGTTTCAGGCCGACATCATGAACGGAACCATCACGCGGCCTGTGGTACGGGAAACCACAGCCCTGGGGGCGGCCTATCTCGCGGGCCTTGCGTCGGGCTTCTGGAAGGACTTAAACGAAATACGGGCCCTCTGGCGGCGCGACATCAGTTTTGCCCCCGGCATGGAGGTTGAAAAACGGGACGCGCTCATCGCCGCGTGGCACAGGGCGGTGGAAAAAAGCCTCGGCTGGGCTCAGACCGTATAAAAGGCCCGCAGCGCGGCGCTGTTCGCGCCGAGCTGTTCCGCGAGGTAGCTGTCCATGCCGCCGAATTCCTCATCCACCGTTTTGAACGAGGCTTCAAGGTATTCGCGCTTGACCTCCACTATATCAACGAACTCGGGATGCTTTTCCAACAGGGGCTTAAAGCGTTCTTTAAGAAGCGGGACCGAAAGTTCATAATCGCGGTAAATCGTTTCCCGGTCAACGCCGAGGGCGCTCAAAAAGAGCGCCGCCGCGACGCCGGTACGGTCTTTGCCCGCCGAGCAGTGAAAAAGCAGCGGCGGGGAAAGCGGATCTGAGGCAACGTCAAAAAAGCGGCGGTATTCGGGTATAAGGTCCCGGACCAGGGCGCGGTACAGGTCCAGCATGATGTCCCTGTAGTTTTGCGGGCCTTTCCGTTTGTCTATGCCCGTCATGTTGCCGGCGTTAATGGGAAGCCACACACGGTTAACAAGCGAAGCGAGATCAGGGTCCGGCGACCGGTCCCTTTCTTCCCCTGAACGGAAATCAATAATAGTTCTGAGACACAGCCCTTCCATCACGGCTCTGTCCCCGGGCGTGAGGCTGTCAAGATCCCCTGAACGGTATACAAGGCCCGGTTTGACCCTCCGGCCTCCCGCGGCCGGATAACCGCCGAGTTCCCGTACATTGTATACGCCTGAAAGGGGAAGTATTCTGTCGTAAAGTATTTCTGCCATACTTGTATTGTAGTAAAAAGCCGGCTACCATAACAATATGCGTTTTGACCTTTCTCCGGCATTAAAAGACCACATCCTGTTCTTTATGGAAGACCAAGAGGGAATTTTTTTTGTGGATACCCGGCAGGGCATGGTAATACCGGAGGAAGAAGCGGAACGCCCGGACGAAAGGGACAGCGACGGAACCGAGCGCTACATCTCCCTCCCTGAGTGGGATTCTTCCGACGGGTACAGTCTTATGGAACAGTTTACCGCGGCTTTCAAAAATCCCCTGATACAAAGGGAATTAAAGGCCGCGCTGAATCAGAGCAGGGGCGTTTTCAGGGCCTTCAAAAATATCCTTTCGGCCCATCCAGAGGTTGAAAAGCTCTGGTATGCCCACAAGGAAAAAGAAATGCGCGGCGTCATAGCCCGGTGGTATGACGCCCTGAGGGAAGCGTGGGGCATGGACAGCATAGGCGATGAGCCTGAGGAACCGGACGATCTTGTACTTGAGGATTTTCGTTTCCGCCCGCTGACCGAAGGCGACCGCGCCGAGGCGGAAAAGCTGCACCGGCTTTGTGCGGCGGAACTTGCGCTTCCCGGAAAAACCTTTCCCTTTCCCGCGCGCTTTCCGGGGACCTTCCATCTTGCCGCGGAAAGTTCCGGCGGCGCTTTTGCCGCCCAGATTTCCGCTGTCCGGGAGAACGGACTTATCCGTATAGAACTTCTGGAAGTCAGTCCCGAATACAGGGGCCTCGGCCTGGGCAAAAAACTCCTCAGCCGTTTTCTTGAACTTTTGGCCGCGGACAGCGGCGCGGAGCTGTTCCTTGAACTCCCCACCGCCTCGGATATCTTCTCCGCCGCCCTCCGGCGTGAAAATTTCACCCCCATCCTCACCACGTGGCGCCGGGTAACTTGAGCATTACTGCGTCAGTATTGAGCTTTTTGTTTCCATGTGTCATGATGTACGGTAATGACGCATCTTTCATGAAAAGGTATGACTATGGTTTCCCGTATTGATAAAGAAAAATTGGCCGCGTATATCAAGGACCTTGTCGACAAGATTCACACCGAAGCCGATGTTGAACTCTTGAACGCCTACCGTTCGGTATTTCGCAAAGGGACTTCCTTTTTTAACCGCAGCTATGTGGCGGCATATCTTCTTATGCAGTCCGAAGCTGGAGGCAAATTCCGGGCGTCCCCTTCCCGGAGGTCCGGCGCTTCTTCGTCCGGGGAATCCCCGGCCCGGTCTCCCGGCTTCTTGTTTCAAAAAAACAGGTCCGGCAAAGACCAGGGCAAGAACGACGAGGGGCGCGTCGCCCTGCCTGAAGAAGAATCGGCAAAACTTTTTATCAGCATAGGCAGAAACCGCCGTGTCTATCCCCGTGAAATTCTTGCCCTCATCAGTTCCGGGACCGGAGCGTCAAGGGACGATGTGGGAACGATACGCATTCTTGACAACTATTCCTTTGTACAGGTACGGAATACGGCGGCCGGCGGCATTATCGACGCCCTTCACGGCAAGATGTTCCGGGGCAGAAGCCTCACGGTAAACTATGCCCACAGCCGGGGCGAAGACGAAAGCGCCGCCGGTGAAAACACGGAAGCGCCTGAGGGACTGGAGGAATAAACCGCCGTGGTTGAAAATATCGTTGTCGGCGCTCTTGCAACAAATTGCTGGATCTATCCCCTCGAGGACCCGGGCCTTGCCCCGGATGTACCGGCTCCTCCGTCCCACCGGCCCCATGACCGGCCCTGCGCGGTCATTGATCCCGGCGCGGACGCTGAGGCCATAATCTCACGGCTCGAAAGCCTGGGCTTCTATCCGGCGTACATACTTCTTACCCACGGCCATTTTGACCACATAGGGGCCCTGGGACCCTTGGCCGCCCATTACGACGGAAAGCCGCTTATCGCCATACACCGTTCCGACGCCGAAAAAATAGGCCCCGGCGCCTACAGGGCCCACAAGACCGATTTTGATTTTATGGGCATTCCCGATTCGGAAATTCCCGGCCCCATAGGTCGTTACGTGCAAATACTCCGCCAGGGGCTTCCCGAACCGGCGATTCTCCTTGAAGACGGGGACAGAGTGGGGCCTTTTACGGTCATGGGGCTTCCGGGCCACAGTCCGGGAAGCATAGGCTTTTATGATGAAAAGCAGGGGCTGATTTTTGGCGGGGACGTGCTTTTCCGGGACGGCATAGGCAGAACCGACCTTCCCGGCGGAAACTGGGACGACATGGCGCAAAGCCTAAAAAAACTTTTCACCCTGGACGAAAAAACCAGGGTCTATCCCGGCCACGGACCGGCAACGACCCTTGCCGGCGAAAGAGGGCAGTTCGCTTTCCCATGAAATACCCCTGCCTCATGGTTGTTTCCGATACCCATGGAAATACCGCGTCCCTTGAAGCCGCCCTCCGCTGGGGCATCAAGCGCGGGGTCAACGCCCTGGCGTTTCTGGGCGACGGTACCGGCGATATACTTCCGGCCTGTACCGCCACAGGCTTTGCCGCGCCCCTTACAGTGATACGGGGCAATACCGATACGGACTCAGGCGTTCCCTACGCGGACATGCTGGAATTCGCCGGCCATGTTTTCTTCCTCAGCCACGGACACCTGAGCGGGGTTTCCCAGGATTTAAGCATTCTCGCGTCGGTGGCCCAGAGCGCCGGAGCGGACGCGGCCCTCTACGGCCACACCCATGTCCCCGGCTGGGAAGAAATCGACGGGGTTCTGGTTCTTAATCCTGGCAGCGCGGGCAGGCCCCGGAGCGCGATAGGGGCAAGTTTCGCCACCATAGAATGTCC
>JAISDF010000196.1 GCA_031265025.1 Spirochaetaceae bacterium | reverse complement strand
GAATTCCCCGAACTTCCCGGAGGCAATGAAGCCATCCAGATGACTTACATGGATGGGGTGATTTGGCAGGCCCAATTTTATAAGTTTCTCCATAATTTAGTTGACACCCGGCGGGACAAGATAGACGTGTGGTTTGAGTCCCCCGCCGCCAAGCTGATCCAGGACCCGGCAACGAAAATTATCCACGGTGTGGTGGTGGAACACGGCGGCAGGACCTACAATGTCCGGGCTAAAAACGGTGTGGTCCTGGCCACGGGTGGTTTTGAAAACAGCGACATTATGCTGGAAAACTACGCCCAGCTTTTTGACGCTTACTCTAAGGCGGCCCGGTATAACACTGGTGACGGCATTACCATGGCTCTGGAAGTAGGGGCGGATCTCTGGCACATGAGTACCCTGGCCGGGCCGGATGTGAATTTTATCCATCCCCAAACCGGAATTACCCAAAACTACCATTTTGTAGGCGCCAGCGAGGTCCTCAATTTTACCGGTTTTGGGGGAACCTCGATGATAATTGTAGGAGGCAGCGGTCGCCGGTTCATGGACGAGAGTGAGGCTCCCCGGCACGGCCATGTGGACGTGGGGGGAACATGGTTTAGCCTCCCGATTCCCCGGAACTCCTGGTGTATCTTTGACGAAGCCTCCCGGCTGGATCGGCCCGCCTATCCCATCTGGAGCCGGGGGATGGAAGAGGAAATCGCCAAGGGCTGGATCATCAGGGCTGCTACTATTACCGAACTTGCCCAAAAGACCGGTATCGATGCCGCGGGACTGGCGGATGAAATCAGCCGGTATAACAACTACTGCAGAACCGGCCTCGACCTTGAATACAGCCGGGCCACGGAACACTTAAAGCCCCTGGCCGCTCAGGGACCCTACTATGCGTTCCCGGTTAAGGCTTCCCTAACCAATACCCAGGGCGGACCCAGGCGGAATATCAACTGCGAAGTCCTCGATCCCAGGGGCAATCCTATTCCTCACCTGTACAGCGCGGGAGAGCTTGGTTCTTTCTACACCGACATTTACAACGGCGGCGGAAATTTGAGCGAGTGCCTCTTTAGCGGACGTACCGCGGGGACCAACGCGGCCAAGGGCAAGCAGGATGTATCTACAGGCAATCTTCTTTCCGCCAACAAGGTAGATTTTACCGCTATATCTTTGGCGGAGTATCTGGCCCAGGCACAGGCCGCCGCAGGACCGAATGAATATGTTGGATGCGGTTCAGGCATGGGAAGGGAATTGGTACTCAAGATCACGATGAATGGGCGGAACATTACCAATATCACTTTCCTCAGGGTTTATGAAACCGTAGGTATAGGCGACAAGGCCGTAACCCAGATACCCCAGGCCATAATCCGCGCCCAAAGTACCCAGGTAGATACGGTTACCGGGGCTACTGTTACCAGCAAAGCCATCATCGAGGCCGTCAACGACGCGTTAAGCAAGGCGAGGTAAGCGTCTCTTCGCCTTTTTTTCTTTCCTTTCCTTTCTTTTCTTTGGGGTCCCATGCGCAGGTATGGGACCCCTCTTTTCATTATGGTATTTTCCATGCGTTTCTGGTAGACTTCAAAACCATGAACCAGGCACTAGACAATTTAAGGCGCAGGGGCTTCTTTGCCCAGTGCACCGACACGGACAGGCTTTCTTCCGTTATGGAGGAAGGACCGGTAACTTTTTATGTGGGCTGCGATCCTACCGGAACGAGCCTCCACATTGGCCACATGGTTCCCTTCTTTGCCTTCAGGCATCTCAGGGAGGCGGGGCACCACGGCATAGCCCTCATAGGCGGCGGAACCGCCCGCATAGGCGATCCTTCGGGCAAGACCGAGATGCGGAAAATGGTAAGCTATGAACAGCTTGACAAGAACGCCGCGTCCATAGCCGTCCAGCTTGACCGCTTTGTCGGTTTTGACGGAAAGGCGGCCATGACGGTAAACAACAAGGACTGGCTTGCCGGCCTTAACTACATAGACTTCCTCAGGGAAATAGGCAGCCACTTCTCGGTGAACCGCATGCTGAGTTTTGAGTCGTACCGTATGCGCATGGAAACAGGGCTTTCCTTTATTGAATTCAACTACCAGCTTCTTCAAAGTTATGATTTTCTTGAGCTCTACCGCCGTTACGGCTGCCGTCTCCAGATAGGAGGCGACGACCAGTGGGGCAATATCGTGGCCGGAGCCGATCTCATACGCCGCATAGAAGGCGCGGAAGTATTCGGCATGACCTTTCCCCTGGTAACTACCGCCGACGGCAAGAAGATGGGCAAGACCGAAAAGGGCGCTCTTTTTCTTGATCCCGCGATGACAAGTCCCTATGAATTTTTCCAGTACTGGCGCAATGTCCAGGATACGGACCTCAAGCGCTTTCTTCTCATGTTTACCTTTCTCCCTGTTGAAGAATGTGAGGCGCTCTGCGCGCCGGGCAAAAATCCCAATGAAGGCAAGGAAAGGCTTGCCTGGGAAATCACCGCCCTCATTCACGGGCCGGAAGAAGCCGGCAAAGCCCTCGACGGCGCAAAGGCGGCTTTTGGCGGCGGCGGCGACAAGGCGGCCATGCCCGGTGCTGTCCTCAGCCTTGCAAACTTTGAGGCGGGCTACAACATCGTGGACCTGTTTACCGACGCGGGGCTTGTTCCCTCAAAAAGCGAGGGCCGGCGCCTGGTGGAACAGGGCGGGGCCTTTGTCGGCGGCGGCGAACTTGCCGCTGTTACCGACGTGAAGGCGCTGATAGGGACGGATCATCTTGATCAGGGCGGCTGCCTCATACTCAGGGCGGGGAAAAAGCGCTATTGCAGGGTAAGCGTCCGGTAAAGCCTACAGGTAACGCCTGGGCTTCTTTCCGGCCTCGATGGCGTAAAGTTCAACATAGGGCTTGGCGGGGCTTGCCGATATTTTCTGGAGCAGCACTTCTTCTACCTGGAAGATGCCTACTTCGCTTGACATGGTTATGTCAATGCGTATGGGTTTTTCCTCTCCCGCCGAAATACGCACATCCTCAATGGAATTGGCCGAATATTTGTGAATATCCCCCACCCTGGGACCTGAAGCCAGGGCCATGGTGATGCGGGCCCTGCCCTTGGTCATGTCGCAGCCGTCGGCGATGAGCAGTATGCCCGCCTCTATGGAATGAACGGCGCGGCTTCCCATGTGGCCGGTGATGCCCTCTATGGCCAGCGAGCGTATGACGGTCTGCCTTTGTATGTCGCCCGGATACACCTGCTTTAGTATACGCTCCAGTATGGGGTAGGAAAGGTAGGTGCTGTGAAGCTCATGGTCCTGCCTCCCTATGCTCATGCCCAGATCGTGGAGCAGGGCGGCGCAGAACACCGCGGTAAGGCTGTCCTCAAAGCTCCCTGCGTCTTCTTTTTCGAGGCTTGTTTTTATTCCCGCCTTGCGGAGCAGGTCCATCATGATAAGGGCGTTAAGGGCAACGGTCCTCATGTGGACCGGCCCGTGATCATTGTAGCTTAGACGCTTTATCGAAACCGTATTGGCGTATTCCTGCATGGCCTGTATCTCTTCGTCCTCAAGGATGAGCCTGACGGCTTCCTCGGTTTTGCCTGAGAGGGAAAAATCGTGGATGGTTTGAATAAGTTTACTGTCCAGGGCTGTTTCTTTTGGTGATCTCATATACTGTAAGATACGGAAAAAACCGGCTGCTGTCAAACTTCGTAAAAGCCGCCCGCACGGTAAACCGCGCCCGCAATCAGGCCGATAGTAAAAGTATGAAGCTGAAAATCTTTTTGGCCGTCCTGGCTGTTTTCCCCTTCCGCGGAGTATACGCCCAGGATTTGAGCATAAACCTTGAGGACCTCAGGATAGAACAGCGGACCGACGGCGGTTTTCATCTTTTTATCCGCAAAAAAGCCGGCATAGCCTCGGTGCTCATCACCGAATCAACCAGGGACCCTTCCCTTAACGCCGATAATTACGCCTACCGGGCCCTGGAATGGAACGAAGTGAACGGGGACGAAATACGGCTCCTCAACGGGGTGCCCATACCCAAAGAAAACGGCATCTGGTCCCTCATAGACTCAAGCCCCGAACCTGACGCCCAATTCGGCGAAGCCTTTCATATTTACATACCCCACATACTTGAATACGGTTATTCCTGGACGCGGAGCAGCGAAATCTATGTAGTAGACGGGACCTACCTCAACATGCGGGCCTTTGCCCTTCCCTATGGGGACTATAGAGGGCCTTTTGCCGACAACCCCTTCACCGTCAGGGTGGTACAGCGCCCCCAGGAAGGCCCCCCTGAGGGGAATTTTATGCGGGATACCGTAGAGGCCTTTACCGAAATAGCCGCCACCGGCAAACTCGCCTGGTCCACAGGCCCTGACGACCTGGTGGATACCATCAAATCCATACTGGAAGACTCAGGCGGAGACACCCTTGACCTCGTACTCTGCCTTGATACCACGAGCAGCATGACGGACGACATAGATTCGGTACGTCTCATGCTCATCCCCATGCTCAGGGATATCATCAGTAAATATTCCCGCTTTAGAATAGGCATGGTTCTTTACAAGGATTATTTTGAAGAATACCTCAACAGGGTCGTTCCCTTTACCGGAAACTTTGACCAGTTCCAGCGCGACCTTAACGCCATCACCGTCGCCGG
>JAISDF010000190.1 GCA_031265025.1 Spirochaetaceae bacterium | reverse complement strand
CTTACCAGTATGCCTCCCTTCCTGATAAGTTTTATCGCCCTGAGGTTGATTTCTTTATAACCCCGCAGCGCGCTTTCAAGCGAAGCCCTGGTTTTGGCAAAGGCCGGGGGGTCGAGGATGACCAGGTCAAAGCGTTTGGATTTATCCCGTTCATAACGGGGGAGTATGTCAAATATATCCCCTGTTTCGGTGCTGATACTGTCCGCAAAACCGTTGAGGGCCGCGTTAAGTCTCAGGACCTCAAGAGCGCGGGAAGATGCGTCCACGGCAAGAACCGATTGCGCGCCGCCCCCGAGGGCATGTATGGAAAAGCCTCCTGTGTTGGCGCAAAGATCAAGAACCTGCCCCGCCTTTCCATGGTTACGCACCCAGAGCCGGTTATCCCTCTGGTCAAGGTAATAGCCTGTTTTCTGGCCTTCCTCAAGATGAACCGCCATTGGAAAGCCGTTCTCAAAAATCACTATACCCTTTTCGGGGAAAGTTCCCATAACAATCACCGGACGGTTTTCAAGGCCCTCAAGTTCCCGGACCGGCGCGGAGCGTTCGATTATACCCCGGAGTGCAGGCCAGGGCGCCTCCTGTCCCGATGGCGAAAGGACTTCGGCAAGGGCTTCGAGTATCATGTCCCGGCGCATATCCATTCCAAACGAAAGAAATTCAAGGGAAAGCCAGGAAAGCGGCGGGCCGAGTTTTTCGGAAAGGCCGTTAAAATCAACAGTTCCGCCGTCGTCCCGTATCCTGATGACGTCTTCCAGGGGCCAGCCCACAAAGCGGTCGGCGATAAGGCCGGGGAGAAAGTCGGCCTCGCCGAATACGGCGCGGCATGATTCGCGTTTGAGTTCGTAGCAGGATTTCCGCCTTTCCAGGGCTTCCCGTACGCGGCGCTTAAAAAAGCCCTTGTCGGCCCCTTCCTTGGAAGGGCTGTAGATACGCACGAGGATTTTGGAGCGGGGATTTGCAAAGCCCCGGCCCAGGTATTCCCCTCTGGAGCTCTCCACATCCACGGCCTCGCCCGCGCTGAGGCCGGCAAGGTCCGGTACATCGCCATGCCCGCCCCTGCCCCGCCCGGTCTCAGTCCTGTCGCCTTTGCCGTCCAGTACGCGGGCAACTTCGTTGTCATAAACCCAGGGATGGCCCCTGTATATGCGGCCTTCCTCACCGGGTTTCAGAATAATCCGTCTCATGGATTTTGCGGCGGAGTACGGCGGACTATGAATTCCTGCCTGGGAGCCCAGAGCTTGTCCGACGACTCCTTGACCATGCGGGAGAAATATTCCTGGACCCTGAACGGCCCGGCCTTTCCCTGTTCAACGCGCTTCCATGTTCCGTCCCCGCAAAGGATGCTGGCCTGGCAGTTATCCCTGAAATAGGCGGCCAGTATGGAGACGACTTCTTTCTTGATATCTTCCTGAAGCACCGGAAACATCAGCTCTACCCGGCGTTCAAGATTGCGGGTCATCCAGTCAGCGCTGGAAAGGTATACCTCGCTCCGGCCTCCGCCGGAAAAATAAAAAATCCGGGAATGTTCAAGATAGCGGTCTATGATGCTCACCACTTCTATATTCTCGGAAAGTCCCTTGACGCCGGGAACAAGCATGCAGATACCCCGTACATTGAGCCGTACGGAAACGCCTGCCTGGGAAGCCCTGTACAGGGCCTTGATGACATCGGCGTCGGCAAGGGAATTCATCTTTGCCATGATGAGCCCCGGCGTTTCCCTGGTAGAACGGCCGGTTTCCCGTTCAATGAGACCGAGGAGCCGGTGCTTCATGGCCAGGGGCGCTATCATGAGCTTGGCCGTTCCCGATATGAGGGAATAGCCTGTTACCATATTGAAGAAGAGGCCCGCGTCATAGGCGATTTCTTCCTGGGCGGTAAAAAGGCCGAGGTCCCCGTAGAGGGCGGCGCTGCGGTCATTGAAGTTTCCCGTGGAAAGATACACATAACGGGTTATTCCGGTTTTTTCCCGCCGCAGTATCAGGGCGGCCTTGGCGTGTATCTTGAGATGGGAAAGGCCGTAGATGACTATGCCGCCGGCCTTCTCAAGCCTCTGCGCCCAGGCTATGTTCCGTTCTTCGTCAAAACGCGCCTTGAGCTCCACCACGGCTGTAACCTGCTTTCCGTTCAGCGCCGCCCGTTCCAGGGCTTTGACCACAGGCGAATCGCCGCCGGTGCGGTACAGGGTGGTCTTGATGGACACCACGTCAGGGTCGTCGGCGGCGTCCTGAAAAAAGCGGAGCACCGGATCAAAAGAATGATAGGGCAGATGGAGCAGCACATCGCCCGCCCTGATACGGTCCCAGAGCGCTTCTTCCTCCGGGAATGAGGAAGTCCAGTAATGCCGCCAGGTCTTTTCCTTGAGTCCGGGAATACCGGCGTTGTCAAGGGCCAGGAGGGAAGCGGTGTCAAGCTCAAGGAATTCTTTTATTTCGTAAATGTCCCCGGGGTCCAGGGCAAAGAGCCCCGCAAGATCATCCCTGAGCTTCCCCGAAACGCCGCAGACCATACGCACCGGCATTGAATATTCACGCCCGACGAGCACCTCTTCCATCGCGGCGATAAAGTCATGGTCCCGCTGTTCGTCAACGGAAAAGTCGGCGTCTCTGGCCAGCTTGAAGACAAGGGCTTCCTTCACCTCATAACCGTAAAAAAGACCCGCGCCCCAGTTTATGATGATATCCTCAAGAAGGGTCCAGCGCTTTTTGCCGCCGGCGCCGGGGAGCCAGACTATCCTGCCGGGAGAAACGGGAAGCTGCACTATAGCTATGCCTTCCCTTTCCTCTTCAATCCCGCTGTCCCGGCTGAGATAAAAAGCAACGCAGATCTTGAGACTTCCTATAGAAGGGAGTTCACCTTCTCCGGCGCGCAGGGGAGTAAGAAGGGGGAATATTTCCCGCTGGAAAAGGGATTCAAGGTAGTCTTTGTCCTCAACGCTGTAGAATTCGGGACGCACCAGTTCAAGGCCTTCCCTGGCCAGGCCGGGAAGAACCTCGTCCGCAAGGCACGTGTACTGACGGGCGGTGATGGCGTGGACTTTTTCAGACAGCTCTTTAAGCAGGGCGTCGGGGCTGTAGCCAGCCGGATCAAACCAGACGCGGGATTTCAGGGCCCGTTTTATGGCCGCCACCCGTATCATGAAAAATTCATCAAAATTGGACGATACAATCGAAAAGAACCGCATCCGGTCAAGGCCCGGAAGGGCGCTCCTCAAGCCCTCGTCCAGTACGCGGCTGTTAAAATCTATCCATGAAAGATCACGGTTAAAAAATTCCGGCTCTTCGCTCATGACGTTCCCTGAACCAGGCGTACCCGGTAACCGAATACATCCTGAAACATATCCCCCTTCTCTTCAAGGCCCAGGCGTTCTATGCTGATGTCCATGATGCCCGAAGTTCCCAGCACCACCGTGTCCTGATACCGTTCCACGCTTATTTCCCTGATATGCTGTGAATGTCCCCGGTCAAGGCAGTCGGCCACCCTGAGTATGGACACCATTTTTAATACCAGAAGCCGTTCCTCCCGCTGCAGGGCTATGTAGTCTATATCGGTTTCCGAAGGCGGCTCTCCCCGGTGATAGCGTATAACATTGGAGATAAGATCCAGTTCGCCCTGGTGGAGGCCGAAAATTTCAGAATGGGAAACAATGTACTGGCCGTGCTTTTGATGGCCCGAACCCCGTATATACATGCCCACATCGTGGAGTATGCCCGCCACCTCAAGGAGCAGCCTGTCCCGCCTGTTCATGCCGTGTTCGTGGCTCATGGCGTCAAAGATGGTCAGGGCAAGCTGGGCCACATGGCGGTTGTGGGCCTCGTCAAAATGGTACTTGCGGCCCAGGTTTACCGCCGAGGCAATGACCTGGGAATAAAATTCTTCCTGTAAACCGCCGTCAACCTGGGACACGAGATTTATCAGCATGCCTTCCCTGATAGACACCAGGGGAACCACGATTTCACCGGCGGCGGTATGTTCAAGAAAGAGCCGGTATATGAGCAGGCTGGGAACCAGATCCTCGGCGTCGGAATAAGGTATGGCAAATTCCCGCGCGCATTCCTCAACCGTATAGTTCTTGACCCTTTCGGTGAATTCGATAAAAAGTTTTCGCGGTACAACGCGGCAGTCCTTGTTGAATTCCTGCCCCATGTTCATGGCCATAAAACGGGCGCCCGAACCGGAAATGACAAGGCTCCTGATATACGCCAGGTCCATTTCGGTTTTAAGGGCCTCGGCGGTGTTCCGCACATTCTCGTTAAGATAACGGCTCTGAAAGGCCGCCGAATCCGAAGCCTGGTGAAAAAGCTGGTCCATGCGTATGGTTCCCAGCTTGATGCTGTGGGCCGCGACCATCTTGCCCCTGCGGAGCAGCATGATTTCGGTGGAACCGCCGCCTACATCAAGTATCATCGAATTGGCCCGCCAGAACAGGGGCAGATCGTTTTTGAGGGCATAGCGCACCGCCAGGTACATGAGACGGGTCTCTTCTATACCCTCGATGATGCTTATCCTGAACCCTGTCTCATGGTAGACCCGGTCAACAAAAAGGTCCCTGTTCCGCGCCGCCCTGAGGGCGCTGGTTCCTATGACATGGACATCTTCCTGCTCCACGCCCCAGCCCCTGATAAGCTCCCGGTAATTCTGCAGCACCGAAATACATTCAAGAACCGATTCCCTGGACACCAGACTTGAGGTAAACACATCCCTGCCCAGGGATACAGGCTTGCCCGCCTGGTCCACAATGCGCCATGAGCCGGCGGAAATTTCCGCAACCAGAACCCGTATCCCGGTTGAACCGATTTCTATGATTGCCGCGGAATGGTTTTTCAAATTCATTGTCCCGCTACAGTTTATCGATCAGCATGCTGCATTTGCCCGAAGGTATGGGCAGGGTTTTTTTCTTTTTTCCGAGAATGTTGATGGTAAAATAGTAGAGCTTTTCGCTTTCCATGTGGATTTCCCAGCCCCTGCCGCTTTTATTGGAAAGTATCGTTATCATGTTTTTCTTGAGGGAAAGATTTTCCACCCCCATGATTTCAAGATTGGGAATAATCCAGTCCACGGTCTTGCGGGGCAGGGAAATAAACAGCCCCACAATGTTTTCGATGGTAAGGCAGATGGTGGAAAGGGCGTCGTAGGTCAGATACTGGGGCCGGGGAAAATCAGGGAGCTTCTTGGTTTTTCCGGCGGGACCTTCCCTTAAGGGAAGATAGGCCTCCCAGAGATTGCCCTTGTGATGATTACCGTCGGGACTCATGGAATCGAGCATAAAGTACAAATGCCTGATGGCAAAATCCCTTGCCAGATCCCAGCGCTGATAGCGTTCAAGCCCTTTGATAACCATAAAGGTCAGATGCGGAAAAACCGACCCCCGGTAACCGTTCCCGTTTTCCTCAAAACAAGCCTCGTTTACCGCCACAGAAGGAAAGGGATGGGGCGCGCCGAAATACTCGGGGTCCTGGAGCTTGGAGATGATACGCTCCGCCTTGTCGTCATTGGAGATTTCCGCCAGAAGGGGCCAGTATCCGGCCAGGGTCTTTACGGGAAGCCGCGCTTCGTCCCGGTCCAGGTCGCAGTAAAAACCCTCGTCAGGGTCCCACATGAGGGAGTTGATTCTTGTTTTAAGGGAAAAATACTGGCGCTTGTACTGAAAACTCGCCTCTTTATCGTTGAGTATATCGGCCAGGGCCGACAGGTACAGCACATTGATCGCCATAACCGTATTAAAATCCACAGGATACACAGCCTTTTCCCTGGGGGCGTTTTCCATGCCCGTCGCGGACAGGGGAACCTCATAGAGCCCGTTGTCCCGCTTAAAAAGACTGTCAATCCATTCGGTATACTTGTGAAGCACAGGCAGCACTTCCTTGATACGCTTCTTGTTTGCCGATTTATGGTACAGGTTGAATTCAGCCCAGGAAAAAAGGGGAAGCGCCAGCCCGTCGGGATTCTCCCTGCTTACCTCGGGCAGCCCGGTAACGATATTATAGGCGGAACGTATGGCCCCGTTGGGCTCCTGCTTGCTGTAAAAGAGGTCCAGGGTAGGGTGAGCCTGATAAATACGATTGGAATAGACCAAAAAGAAGGAAGAAAACACCGCGTCGGACTGAAAAACCACAGGACTGCCCGGATCGGTAAAGATTTTACCCTCCAGGGAGCTCTTTTCGCCCCCGGAAACCCAGTAATCCTGTATCCAGGCCCAGGTTTTATCGTAAATATCCACAAAATCCTGGTCATAAAAGTGGATTTTAGGAAAATCTCGTTTTGTCACACCAGCTCCTACTTAATCTGTTGAGAATAATCCATCGGAATCAAAAAGTCAAACTAAATGAGACAGGTTCAAACCCCGTTTAGCTTGGGGAATGGCTCTGAACCGTTCCTTTCATTATCGGCATTTTTTAGCCGTAAGGTCTAAGAAGTTGAAGGAGAATGAAGGGGAAGAATTATTCGCGGACAATTTCACGAGCTATGCGGTTTTCCGTTCAACCCTAAGCCGGAAACCAAGAATGTCAAGTAATTTCAATATTGTCTCAAATGAAGGAGTTCCTGTGGCGGACAGAGATTTATACAGCCCTTCGCGGGTTACGCCTAATTCATGGGCTATCCGTGTCATGCCCTCTGACCGGGTAATGTCGCCGATAACAGACAAAAGAAATTCGGTATCGTTTTCTTCGAGGGCAGCCTCAAGGGTTGCTGCTACATCCTCTTTGGTTTCAATATCATCGGCGGGATCCCATTTTTCAAAAGTTACTTCTTCCATCTTTATCCTCCTCATTACCCAGAAAACGGCTGTCCCCGGAATTCCCCTCGGCAAGCCGTTTCACCCTGACAAGAATACGCGCTCTGACCTGGGGATCCCTAAGATTTTTGATCCATTTCTTGTAAAGGCTTGATCTGCGTATTTCCTTCATGATACCAATATAAACTATAATTTACAGGCAATCAACAAGCGCGCGGCAGGGCCCAGGGTATGAAACCCTCAAACGGCTTTATCCCCAATACGGAGATGAGCAACAAGCGGAGTAAGACTATCAGCATGAGAAAGGATATTTGGGTGTAGGAGGATAGCTACGAAACCAGGCATCATTTCGTTACCTGAGGCTTTCCCAAAACTTCAGGTTTTGGGAAAGCACCCTTGGATTTTCTTTCTTGCCGGATTTTAGCTAATTATCCATCCCATTCCGTAGCGTCGCTGTCGTCGTCGGTGGTATCCATATTATCCCCCGGCCCAGCGGTAGCATCGCGGTATTTTACTACGTTTATAATCGGGGGGTCTTGGTATTTATCTACTACTTCTATTACACACACCGCATGGCCGCTGCCGGAAGCGGCGGAGGTGGCGGTATTTTCGGTACTACCCGGTGTGTGGGTTGCGTCCGTATCGCCGTAGATAATTCCGCCATTCTTGGTGAAGGATGCGTCCCCGGCGGCCGCCACGCCACCGCCTAAGCCTAAGCCGGTGACTGTATTGCCGCTGATGATTCCGCCGCTCATGGTGAAGGTCCCGGCAATAATCACTCCGCCGCCTATGTCCTTGCTGGTATTACCGCTGATAGTTCCGCCGCTCATGGTGAAGGTCGTCCCTTCTTCGGCATACACCCCGCCGCCTATGGGTTCGGCGGAATTGCCGCTGATGGTCCCGCCGCTCATCTCGAATGTCGTCGCGTGATGGTTGACATACACTCCGCCGGCGCCGCTGCCTGTATTGTCCCTGATGGTCCCACCCTTCATGGTAAATTTTGTGCTGGTGGTAAGCTCATTCTCGACATGTACCCCGCCTCCCCCGCCGCCGGGTTGGCTGGTGTTACCGCTGATGATCCCGCCGTTCATGGTGAATTCCGCGTCGCTGACAAACACTCCGCCGGCACCGGTGCTGTTATCGCTGGTATTGTGGTTGCCCCTGATGGCCCCACCGTTCATGGTGAATTCCGCACCATCCCTGACAGTCACCCCGCCGCCGTTATCGCCGTTGCCGAGGGTATTGCCGGTGATAATCCCGGCATTCATGATGAATTCCGCGCCGGAATCCTCGACGGTTACCACAGCCTTGTTATTGCCGGTTTTCCCCTTCAATGTAGGTCCCCGCAGGATAAGCGTGGCCGAAGTCCCGACCGTGATAAGGCTGCCGTTGGTGGAACCGAGGGCAAGGGACCCCGTGCCCCGGAGGGAAACCTTGCTTGCGCTGGTGATGCTCCCCGGTGTAAGCCCGGTACTGTCGCCGCTTACAGTAACGATGTAGTGTCCGGGAGTGGTGTTAATCGTGGCGAGAGCGGTAGTCCAGTCCCCCGTTCCGTTTATGGGGATTGGCGTCTCAATCG
>JAISDF010000134.1 GCA_031265025.1 Spirochaetaceae bacterium | reverse complement strand
TTTTATTTTACTATCTCTTTAATCGTTTTATATTTATAATATTTTAAAATCAGTAATATAAATTTTGCTTTAAGTTCATTAATATTTTCCAATGGAATTTTTATTGTTTTTTCCTCTTCAATATATATTTCTCTTTTTAATTGTCCGTCGCTATCATGGGATTTTAATTCAAATATTTTTTTTATACTTCCCCAATTAATATAGTATTTTTTCCCTATTCTTCCTACGCCTATAAAAACATATATAATTCCATTTTCGTTAAAAACAAATTCAATTTTCCCAAATATCGCGTAAATAGCTTTCCAGGCTATTAGCACGGAAGGAATAACAAATACCAGCCAAAATATTGTAAATATAATATTCGCTTTTATAAATATTGTTCCAAAAAACCCAAAAAACGAAATACCTGAAAATAATATACTAAAAGGAATCAATACAAATCCATTTTTAGAAAATGTTGAAATTTGGACAATCATTTTTTCGATACATTTCTTTATTTTTATGCCTTTGGGAGGATAAAATAACATTTCCTCCGCTTTTTTTATATCTCCTTGGTCTAGTATTTCCGATATATAAAATACCTCATTACAGTTTGCACACGTACATATATTTTCCTGAATATTTATTCTATTATCAGTTATTTGTGTGTTACATTTTGGACAAAATATTTTCATATATTCTTTATATCACTTTTTATAATTTTGTCAATGCTTTTTATAAACATGGCGCATAAATTGAATTTAGACAAAAAAACGGCCCGGTAAAACACCGGACCGCTTTTCTCAGCTTTTTTAGTTTTTCCTATCTGGTCCCATTCCGCGTTTCATCCCTGATGGGGGGAATCCTGAGCACCTGGTCCGGAACAATGAGGTCCGGGTTGTTGGGATCGGGGAAGCTGTCTTTATTGGCCTCGTAGAGGCGCTTCCATTCCCATGAATTGCCGTAGACAAAATCAAAGCCGGCTATGCGCCACAGGCAGTCCCGCCTGGCGGGATTGAGCTTGACCCTGTAAAAGGCGGCAAGCCCTTCGGCCCTGTCAACCGCCGCGTACCGGGAATCCATGTCCCTCAGGAGCTCAAGCACTCTCTGGGAACTGGTAATGCTGTTCTGCCAGTCCTCGGCGTTGAACTCCCTTGTGGCCTGGGTGAATACTCCCGACGCCTCGTCATAAAGGTTACGGTCGCGGTTCCTCAGATTGGTGCGGTCGGCCAGGTTCATCCTTGCCTTGGCGGCCACATAGGATGAACGGGCCCTGTACGCCAAAAGCTGGGCCTGTATATATTCCCTGGAAAGGGCGGCGTACTCCTGGGATTTAATGGCGTGTTCCCGTGAAAGGACATAGTTGCCTTCATCCATGGCTTTCTGGGAAAGATTGGCGTATTCCACAGACTGCCTGTAGTACTCGTTATTCTCAAGGGACTGGGCGGAAAGCCCCGCGCAAAGCAATGAAAGAATCAGAAGGCCAAATATATATTTTTTCATGTTCAGCCCTCCAACGCTTCCGCGGCCCTGCGGCTTTCTTCCAGTTCAGCGGCGTCGTTTTCGGCGTTCCGTATTTCCTGTTTGGCTTTGTCAAGCTCGTTCTGGGCGGCGCTACGCAGATCCCGTGCCCTGTTGTAGGCGCTGGTAAATCCGGTTTCGGCTGTAGTGTATTTTTTGTCCGCCTCGGCAGGTGAGGATGAGGCAAGACTTTCCGCCTCATTAAACGCGGCAAAGGCGGGATCAAAAATATCCTTCGCCGCCACATCGGCCTTGACCGACCTGGCCGACTCCAGGGCGGCAAGGGCCTTGTCCCTGGAGGAGACTTCCCCTTTCTGGGGAACCGTTTTGCACCCAAAAAACACCAGTATGGGCGCCAATAAAAGCAGTTTCTTCATTCGTACCATCCTTCGTACATTCATTTTTGATATACATTGTATACCATATACATTAAAGAAGGAAAAAACAATAGCTTTTTAGAAAAACCTCCCGGCTCCGGTTTCAAAACCCGGCGCTTTTCCTTCTCGCGCTTTCACAGTATTATATACCAATGAAATTTAAAACTGTTATCTTTGACCTTGACGGCACTCTGGTGAATACCATAGCCGATATAGCCGGGGCGGTAAACCACGGTCTCGGCGGCCTCGGTTTTCCCGAATACGCGGAAGACGACTTTTATTCCATGGTCGGCTGGGGCTGGCGCAATCTCTGTACCCGCTGCCTGCCCCAGGCAGACCGGGACGAAGAAACCGTACAGAAACTCTACGACACTTCCTTTGCCTATTACAGCGAACACCCGTCTGATTTCTCAAAGCCCTATCCCGGCATCCCCGAACTCATCGCCAAACTGAAACAGAAAAAAATACAGACCGCGGTGCTTTCCAACAAACTCCATTCCCTTACCCTCCAGGTTATTCAAACTCTTTTTCCGTCCGGTTCTTTTGACCTGGTATTCGGCGAGAGGAAGGGAGTACCGAGGAAGCCCGATCCCCAGGCCGTATGGGAGATACTTCTTGAGCTTGACAGCAGCCCGAGGCAGACCATTTTCGCGGGCGATTCGGAGCTTGACATGGAAACAGCAAGGGCCGCGGACTGCCACGGCATAGGGGTCTCGTGGGGTTTCAGGGGGCGGGAGCTTCTGGAAAAGGCCGGGGCGGAGCGCGTTGTCAGCCTGCCCGAAGAAATCCTCGAGCTTGTCTCACAGACACGCATGTAACGGCTATGGCGGAAACAGGAATTCCGGGCTATACTGGCGTTATGGGCATGAACACTCAGGAAGTAGAGCAGAATATCAAAGAGCTTTCACAGGCTCTGGCAAAGACATCCGATCCCGTTCTCCTTTCGGCCTTTCTCCGCTGTCTTTTGACACCCGCCGAAATCAGGGATATAGCGGCGCGATGGGCCCTGGTAAAAGCCCTGGACAAAAAAATTCCCCAGCGGGAAATCGCCAGGGAACTGGGCGTCTCGCTCTGCAAGATTACCAGGGGTTCCCGTGAGCTGAAAAAAACCGGCTCGGCGTTCCGCCGTATTCTTGACATGACAGGGAAGGGCGGCCATGGCTGAGATCGCGTCCGGTTTCGGGTACGGGTTTATACCGCGGGAATTTCTTCCCCGTGGAAAGGATGAATTTTATCTCCGCGATGAGGAAGCGCCGGTCCGTCCCTGGAGGGCGCTCAGCGCCGGGGAAAAGGCCGTCCTCGCCGAAAACGGCAATTATTCGCCTGACTGGAACGATTTTCTTGTGTCCGACCCCTTTGATCCCCGCCTGATACACAATTCCCGTTTCTACGGCCTGGTACGCCTCGGCCCCCTTGAGGACACCGTCATACAGCACCACGATTTCGCCCTTCCTTCGGGGATACGAAACAGCATGGTTGTTTCGTCCGATATAGGGGCGGACTGCGCGATATACGACTGTCCCTATCTTTCCCATTACATAATAGGAGACCGGGTAATACTCTCCAGCATTGACGAGATGCAGACCACAAACCACTCCAAATTCGGCAACGGCGTACTGATGTCGGGCGAAGACGAAGAGGTCCGCGTCTGGATTGACGTGATGAACGAGGCCGGCGGAAGATCCATACTGCCCTTTGACGGCATGATATGCGCCGACGCCTTTCTCTGGGCGGCTTTTCGGGACGACAGGAGGCTTGTGGAAGCCCTTAAAGACCTGACCCAAAAACAATACGGCGGTCCACGGGGCAGATACGGCACGGTAGGAAACTGCTCCGTCATCAAAAGCTGCCGCATAATCAAGGACTGCGCCATAGGGGACCACGCGTATATAAAAGGCGCCAACAAGCTGAAAAACCTCACCATACATTCGTCTGAGGACGAGGCTTCCCAAATAGGCGAAGGGGTGGAACTGGTAAACGGCATCATAGGTTTCGGCTGCCATGTTTTTTACGGCGTCAAGGCAGTGCGTTTTGTCATGGGAAGAAATTCCAGCCTCAAGTACGGGGCAAGGCTCATCCATTCGGTGCTGGGGGATAATTCCACGGTTTCGTGCTGCGAGATTCTCAACAACCTCATATTCCCCGTTCACGAGCAGCACCACAACAACTCCTTCCTTGTCGCCGGCCTCATCCAGGGCCTGTCCAACATGGCCGCCGGAGCCACCATAGGGTCGAACCACAACAGCCGCGCCAATGACGGGGAAATCCGGGCGGGCAGGGGTTTCTGGCCGGGACTCTCGGTAACACTCAAGCACTCAAGCCGCTTTGCCAGCTTTGTGCTGATAAGCAAGGGCGACTACCCCTATGAGATGAACATTCCCCTCCCCTTCTCCCTGGTGAACCACAATGTCAAATATGACCGGGTCGAAGTCATGCCCGCCTATTTCTGGATGTACAATATGTACGCCCTGGAACGAAATTCCTGGAAGGCAAAGGACAGGGACAGGCGCAAAAATAAAATTCAATATATTGAAACTTCCTACCTTGCCCCCGACACGGCGGAGGAAATCATCGCCGCGCGGGAACTGCTTTCTGCCTGGATACAGGACCGCGAAAACTCAAGCAAGGATGAACAGGAAGACAGCGTCATTGTCGAGGGGCTTGAACGGCACGACAGAAAACAGGCCATACTCAAGCCCTTAAAGGCCCTTGACGCCTATACAAATATGCTCCGCTATTATGTGTTCAATACCTTTGCCGAATATCTTTTTTGCCACAGGGAACTTGACTTTTCAGGATTCGCGGAGCTCGCCGCCGCTCTTGACGCCGAAAGGGAAAAGAACGCCGGGAGCGGGCGGGTAAGCGAATGGGTCAATATGGGCGGGCAGATAGTTCCGGCGTTCAGGGTTGACAGGCTCAGGGCCGGCATAGGCCTGGGCCGGTATTCGTCCTGGCATGAGATTCACGATGAGTACCGGCGCTGGGCCGGCCTGTATGAACTTGACAAACTCAGCCACGCGTGGTCCCTTCTCGCTCTTCTTGACAACGGAGGGCCCGTGGACAGGGCCGCTTTCATAGAAGGCTTGGGCAGGCTCAGGCTTACCAAACAGTGGATATGCGCCCAGGTATACGAGAGCAGGGCCAAGGATTTTCTTGACCCGTTCAGGAAAATCACCTACAGAAACCAGGAAGAAATGGACGCCGTGGCGGGAAGCGCGGAGGACAATTTCTTTGTAAAGCGGGCAAAAGAAAAGCTCGCGTCTTTTGAGGCTTCGCTTAAAACCTTGTTGGAATATTTTTAACTTCGTGATATACTGAAAGAATGAATACATCTGATCTTGCCGCCCAGGTTGTCGTGATTACCGAAGCGGATATGATAATCCGGCTCTGTCTCGGTTTTCTTGCCGGAGCCATCATAGGATTTGAACGGTCGAGCAGGCGCCAGATCGCGGGCCTCAGAACCCACATACTCATTGCCCTCGGGGCGACCCTGCTCATGATACTGTCGATATGGCTTCCCCAGTATTTTAACTCCCTCAAAAACGGCGACCCCGGAAGAATCGCCGCCCAGGTTGTTTCGGGCATAGGCTTTCTCGGCGCAGGCGCCATAGTAAGGCTCGGCAACAATGTCAAAGGCCTTACCACCGCCGCGTCCCTCTGGCTCATCGCCGCGGTGGGACTGGCCATAGGCGCCGGAGCCTTTGTCGCCGCCTTTGCCGCCGAAGCCCTGAGCCTCTTTACCCTTGTAGCCCTTGATTTTTTTGAGAAGAAGCTCTTCCCTTCCGAAAGGAACAAACTTCTTGAACTCGGCTACAAGGACAGCATCCCCGACACCCAGGAAGCCCTTGAGGTGCTCAAATCCTTTGGCGTGCGGGTCATTTCTATTGATGTTGACCAGCCCAAGGGCAAGGGCAAGGGAGGCCGCCTGAAACTCCTCTCCGGCGTCCCTGTGGCGACAGACATCTCCAAACTCGCCGCGGCCCTCAAGGAATCGGCCCATGTGGAACGTTTCGAGATAAAAGAAAAGTACTGAGTACGGGACCGGGGCTTTCCGGGGATACCTTACGCCTTTGACAACTTCCTGAGTATGGGTATGGCCGGTTCGGTAAGCTCTATGGACACGGGAAAGTCCTCCTTCGTAAGCCGCACGGTTTCTCCGTCCATCTGGGCAAGTACGGGATATTCATAGCGGAACTCAAGACGCGAAGCATTGCAAAGCACGGCCTCTTTTTTGTCAACATGGCCGCCTGTGTTAAAAAGCCCCTTGAGGCTGAGTTTGCGGAAAAGGGACATCTGCCTCAAGACGCAGACATTCCGCGCGTCGGGCAGTATCATCTTGTGGGAACCGTAGGTTCTCTTCCCCGTTACCCCCATGGCGGCAAGGAGCAGCGGCTCGTTGAGGGAGAGTATTTCATCTCCTCCTTCGTCATAGGCGTTAAGCGCCATGGGGCCGACCTTGTACACCCTGTCGTACAGGAGGGAGGCTATATCCACCCATACTTTGTACGAATCCCCGGGAAAACGCCCCTTCGTCTTGTTGGTCATGTGGGTAACAAAAGCGTCAAGCCCAATGGAAAGTATGTTGAAGGCCAGGAACGGTCCCTTGCCTCCGGTAGAAGTCCTGAGCCTGAGGGCCCTGCTGTATTCTATGGTAACTTCTTCGGTCAAAAGGTCCAGGGCCTCATCCAGTTCCCAGGCGTCGGCGCCGTCGTTTCCCGTTCCCATGGGAAGCCTCAGTATGGCGAAATTCGACCTCAGGGCCGAATGGGCCTCATAGAGCGAAAGCTGGGCCTCAAGGCTGGTCCCGTCCCCTCCGGCGGTGATGACAAGAAAAAAAGGAGAAGGAACCGAAGATGAAAAAGAGGCCGCCTCATCAAGGAGGGCGCGGACTATGTCTCCCGCGTCACCGGGCCGGGAGGTAAGGACAACGCCGGGAGACCTAAGCGAACCTGGCCCCCGGTTAAGCTCTTGCGATGTGACGGATGGCCGCGCTTCCCCTCCGCGCCGCTTTTTTCCCCCGGCCAGGGCTGCATAGCGTTCCAGCACGGCGCGGTGTTTTTTCCAGCGGGACCCTATGGTAAAGCCGCCTGCCCTGGGGTTGGCTATGCAGGTCCAGAAAAGGGGGCGGCCCTGGGCAAGGGGGCTGGCCGCGCAGATGGCAGCGAGAGCGGAGGCAAAATCCTCAAATACCCTTATATTCATCGTAAAAATCCCTCCGTCTTTTTCTCCATATCCTTGTACTGCGCATAACGGGAACGGTAGCGCTCATGGAGCTCCCTGTCGGGAACATAGCTTTCTTTTATATGAACGACGCGGCCGCAGGCCTCATCAAGACTTGAGGCTTCTCCCAGGGCCATGAGGCACAGGCAGGCGTCGCCGGCCAGTTCGCCGTCGGCAATGTTCATGGCGTGGAGGGTAAGGCCCGAAATATCGGCCTTGAGCTGGTTCCAGAGGGCGTTCTT
>JAISDF010000072.1 GCA_031265025.1 Spirochaetaceae bacterium | reverse complement strand
TTTTTCCTTTCCTGCAGGGCGGGGACCATTCCTTCCATTGCAAGGGAAGACCCTTTCACCCTGAATATAGGCCGTCTTGAGGACCAGATAGACCTCCTTGACCTGGAAGGGAGAGGGGGCATGCGCAAGACCCGCATAGCCATACGGGACGGGCTTTTTTATATTGCCAACGGCAACGGCCAGAAAATCACGCGCTATACGTCCTTCGGGGACCTGCTCTTTATGATTTACAATGACGAGACCAATCCTCCTCCCCTGACCCTCAAGCCCCTTTCCGAAACCGAGGGTATGGCGACCCGCTGGGCTGTTTCCTATCCCCTGCGGGAACCGGGCGAGCTTGCCGTTGATTCCCGCAAGCATATTTTTGTGGAAGACCGTATGCCGCCTGACCGGCACAGTTATGACAGCGAAACCAGGGCCCTCATGGATTCCACGGTGCTCCACTTTGACGCCGACGGGCGTTTTGTGGAATACCTCGGCAGGGAAGGGACCGGGGGCACTCCTTTTCCCCGGATAAACGGCATCTATACTTCGGCGGACGATGATCTGGCGGTGGTATGCCGCCTGCCTTCGGGCTGGCAGGTCTACTGGTTCAATGCCCAGGGTACGCTGCTCTGGCTGGTAAAGATCGCCAATGAGGAACTGCCCATACCGCCCGACCGGGATGTATGGGCGTCCATGGACACCATAGTCGCCGCCCCTGACGAGCGGAAACTGTACCTCAAACTGGATTACTACCGGAATACCTATGACGAATCCACCAATACCAAAACCGGGAGCGTCATGGACAGTTCGGTAATCTGGATTATGAATGTAAGCGACGGCGTTTACGCGGGAAGGATTGAGGTTCCCTTTTATTCCCTGGTTTTTACGGAGAACAACAAACGGGTGAGCGAGGACATTAGTTATTCCCTGCTCGGCGCGGTACAGGAGGGGAAGGTGATGCTCTACGCTCCCGAGGAAGGGGGCTATTCCATGCTCCTTTTGTACGCCGCTTCCCAGGAACAGCAGCGGGCTTTTATCAGGGTTGACGCCGATGAGCTGCAATACAATGCCCTCGGCGTATCCGGCGACGGCATACTCTTCGGTCTTTTCGCTACCCTGTACGAGGCCAATGTGGTCTGGTGGCGTACCGACCTCGGTTTCAGGTCGCTGCGATGACCCCGCTTACCGACGCCGCCGGCGCCAGGGCGCTGGACAGCGAGGCGTCTTCCTGGTGCCTTGATACCCTGGCCCTGGTTGAAGCCGCGGGCCGGAGCGCAGGTGAGGCTTTTCTTGCCCGGTATCCCGCTTTCCTTGGGCGGGGGAAAACACGTATCGCCGCGGTTTCAGGTCCGGGCAATAACGGGGCGGACGGCCTTGTGATGCTCAGGTTTTTTATACTGAAAGGTGTTGCGGAGCGGGAACAGTGCGCCGTAATACTCACCAAGGCCCCCAGGGAAGCTTCGCCCCAGGCCCTGGCTGCGGGGGCCCTGGAAGCCATGGGCGTCGCGGTACATACGGGGAGCGGGGGTCTGGCCGTTCTTGAGGAGACGGTCAGCGGGGGCGGTCTTGTCATAGACGGCATAGCGGGAACGGGCCTTGAGGGTCCGCTTAGGGACACTGCCCTGGATATAGTTCTCTTTATCAATAGATTGAAGCAACACGCCGCGCCGGGGAGCATGGTGGTTTCTGTTGACCTTCCTTCGGGCGCGGGCGACAAGGCCGGCGCCTCGTGGCCTGTGATAGACGCCGACGCCACCCTTGCCGTGGAACCGTTCAAGACCACCCTGTATAAACCCGCCCTGCGAAAAAAAGCCGGAACCATAGTTCCTGTTACGGGAATTTTCCCCCCGGCGCTCATGGCGCGCCACGCGAAGGCCGGGCTCTGGACCTGGGACGACGCGCGTTTCCTTGTCGAGGCTCCGGCCCCCGACGCGTACAAGTACAGCAGGGGCCTTGCCGAAATCTGGGCCGGAAGCGACGGTTCGGCCGGGGCCGCCCGCATAGCCGGGAGGGGCGCGGCCGCCGCCGGGGCCGGCCTGGTACGGCTCATGACGGACCCGTCGCTTTACCCCATACTCGCCTCATCCGAAGGCGGCGTCATGGTGGTTCCCGCCGACGGCTCTGTTGATCCGGGGAGGGACGCGCGCTTCAAGAGCGACGTAATCCTCGCCGGTCCGGGCTGGGGCCGGGCAGCCGGCCGGGAGGCCCTTGTGGAGCGGGTTCTTGAGGCCGCGTCTCTTGGTGTGCCGGTTCTTCTTGACGCCGACGCCCTGATACTTGCCAGGGGACGGCGTTTTCAGGGCCCTGTCCTTATAACCCCCCATCCGGGCGAGCTTGAGGCTTTTTCAGGCATACCAAGGGAAGAGGCCCTTGCCCGTCCTGATGAACTCCTGCCCCAACTGAGCCGGGATACCGGGGCGGTGATTATCTATAAAAGCCATGTGCTGTGGATAGCCGCTCCCGACGGCCGTCTGGCTGTTGTGGACGGCATGATTCCCCTGCTTGCCATGGGGGGAAGCGGCGACCTCCTGGCGGGCCTTGCCGCGGGTCTTGCCGCCAGGAAGGCTGCCATGCTGACGCGCTCCGTTGGGGCCGGGGAAGGCGGCGCCTTTGACTGGTTCCCCTGCGCCCTTGCCGCCGCCTCCCTGCTGATTGAGACCGGAAAAAGAGCCGGGGAAACCTTAGGCTTTGCCGATCCTTTGGCCCTGGCCCCAATCGCCTCCCGCCTTGCCGCCGGGCGTTTGACCGGGACAAAAAGCTGCCGATAGTATGAATATGAACAGGAACAAGAGCCCCGAAACCTTTGACCCCAATCCCGTCCGTAACGAGGATATGGTTTTTTATTATTCACGGGAACACCGCCTTGCGCGGGCCTCGGAAACGGTGCGCGGCCTGAACGCCGCCGCCGGGAAGAAAAAGGGCTTTTTCAGCGTCCTTACGACAAATAAATCCCAGGGTTTCCTTTTGATAAGCATTGTCGTCATGTCGGCGATGATCATGATGGTGTCCATATTCCTCAAAGGCGATACGGCGGAATTTGGCGGGAACCGCGTCGCGTTTTCGGCCTTCCGTTTTCAGGGGTCAAGCTATCTGGCCCTTAAAAAAACCGCCCCGAAAAAGGGCGGGGCCTATACCGGCGCGGTGAATATTGCCATTTCCCCGGCGCCCGATTCAAAAGACGCGGCTGTTTCCGTTGTTACCCGGACGGTGTTCTTTTCCCTTGAGATTGAAGAGGAATTCCGCATGATGCTTCCCTTTGAAAGCGATGAAATCCTTGTCCTCGCCGAAGTCCCCGGAGAGGACGGCAGGGAATTAAAACAATTCAAGGTGAAGGTTCAATAAAGAGGTCTGGACACAGGGCGGCGCATCATCTATGCTGTGATGTAGATGCTTCAATTTTATTTTTTATCGATAGTAGCGAACGCCCTAAGCGGGTTTATCCTCTTTACCGGTCATGATGAAGAAGAGGATGCGTCCCCTGGTTTCAGGTTGTCACTTGAAAACCGGACTTTCCGCCTGGCGCTGGGCATAGTGAGCGCCCTGACCGGCGTTCTTAAAATACTGTCGGTCATACCGGGCGATGTTCCGGTCATAGGAGACCTCATCCCCGCCCTTGCCGGGTTTTTCTCGGGCTTTGCCCTGATATTCAAATATTACCGCCAGAAGACTTCCCTGTCTTCCGACCGTTCGGAAAAAATAGCGGCCCTTGTCGCTGTCAACCAACGCTGGGTAGGAGTAGCCGCCATGGCCTCTTCGGCGCTTCACTTCCTTTTTCCCACGGTGCTGCTCCTCTAGCCTATGGACCGCTCCGGTTCTTCTTCCCCTCCCGCCACGCCGAAATCGGTAGCGGGAATAGCCTTTAAGGGCGGTAAA
>JAISDF010000028.1 GCA_031265025.1 Spirochaetaceae bacterium | reverse complement strand
GGCCTCCATCCTGCCCAGGAGGGCGTAGAGCGAATCAAACAGGGGATCGCCGGGTCTGCGGCACATGATTCCCGCGTCCGCGCTGCCCGCGGCCCCTGATCCGAGATATTTCATGATTTTAAGGGGATCGCTGTAATCAAGGGGAATGTTATAGGGTTCAAGGGCGCCGGCAAAGCCGCCGCCAAACTGAATCTCGTTGTATATGGCGTCCACCGCGGCCTTGTCTTCCCGCGGGTCGGCGCTCAGGGTCTTTCCGGCTTTGAGCCACTGGTAGTAGGCTGTTGAAAAAGCGCCGCACTGCCTGTTGCCGCCTCCGGGCTGGGTTACAAAGGCCCTCTTCCTGCCCGGAACGCAGCGGCTTACGGTAATGCACAGAAAAACCGTCAGGGCCGCCGCGCACAGGCGGCTCTTTTTTGTTTTGTTCATTATGGAACCATGATAGAGGCGCTTCCGGCCTTTGTACAGGCGGCGTTGCCCAAGCCCCGGCTATGGGGTATCCTTAGCACTATGACCGGGAAAGCGGCCCTGCGTGAAGCGCTTGAGGGTCTTGAGTTTAGCGGGGCATGCCGCTTTGACGAGCCTATGGCGGCGCATACCACGTTCAAGGTGGGGGGCCCGGCGGAACTCTGGATACAGCCTGACGCGGCCTGTTTTCTTTCTTTTACCCCTTCCCTGCTTCGGCGGGCAAAGGCCCTGGGTATTCCTGTGTTTATCCTGGGCGGCGGGGCCAATATCGTGGCGGCGGACAGGGGCATAGCGGGCATAGTCCTGGATACGGGAAAGTGGGCCGGAATGCTGCCGGGGCGGGGGACAGAGGCGGCGGGGACAGTTGGGCCAGGGCGGGAACTTCCCGGCGGGCCGGAGGCAGCGGGGCCGGGAACAGTGGAGTTGGGAGCAATGGCGGCGGGGCGGGGGCTTGCGGCCTTCCGTTCGGGAACCCCGGCTGACCAGGCCGCCTGTCTGACCGCTTCGCTGGGGCTGGGCGGCCTTGAATTCCTCGCCGGTATGCCCGGTTCCATAGGCGGTTCCGTGTGGATGAACGCCCGCTGCTATGAAAAGTCCGTGTCCGCTGTCCTTGAAGAAACGGAAATCCTCGATGAGGACCGCGAGGTACGGCGCGTACCTTTCAGGGCCGCTGATTTCGGCTATAAAAAGAGCCCTTTCCAGAACCGGGACGTTCTTATCCTTTCGGCCCTGTTCCATCTTGAAAGCCGCCCCGAGGCCGAACTCAGGGCGGTAATGGACGCCCACCGGGAGGACCGGGAGGCCAAGGGCCACTACCGCTTTCCCTCAGCAGGCTCGGCCTTCAAGAACAACCGGGCCTTTGGCAAGCCCACGGGCAAAATCATCGACGAGCTGGGGCTGCGGGGCCTAAGCCGGGGCGGGGCCTCCATAGCGCCCTGGCACGGAAACCTCCTTATCAACACCGGATGCGCCACCGCCGCCGACATCAGGGCCCTCACCGACGAGGTGCGGGAAAAAACCTTCGCCGCCCTGGGCATTAACCTGGAGTGCGAAATTCTCTTTGTGGGTTTTTAGGCGGCGGGTACTGCCGAAGTAATGCCTTATAAGAATTGTCATAAGGGCGTTGACAAGAAGCGGAAAGGCTTCCTATACTTTGTAAGAGCTCTTGTGGGGATGGTAATGACCGGTCAGCTTCAGCTTGCGTTTGTCAATTTTAAGAAAGACTCATATATTATCGTAGAAGGAAAACAGAACGCCGACCGTTTTTTCATCATACGTCAGGGGAAGGTACGGATTTCCAAGGACGTTGAGGTTGTTGAGGAAGAACGGGGCAATATACTGGGACCGGGGGATTTCTTCGGCGTTGTGGCTACCATGTCGGCGCACAGCCATATCGAGACCGCCAGGGCCCTGACCGACGTTACCCTGATTTCAGTCGCCAAGGACCAGTACGGCCAGCTTATCCAGAACAACACGCCTGTGGCGATGAAGATCATACTCCAGTTTTCAAAGCGCATGCGGTATCTGGACGACGCCCTGACGAGGCTGACGCTGAAAAACACCGGCGACAGCGACGCGACCCATCTTTTCAAGGTGGGTGAATACTATGCCAGGCAGAGCCAGTACAACCAGGCGTATTACGCGTACCATCAATATGTAAAATACTGTCCCGGCGGGGAGAACCTGCTGCTTGCCCGGGAGCGTATGGCAAAGATAGGCCCCTATGCCAGGATAACCAAATTTGACTATAAGCCCGATGAATTCAACCGGGGCTATCCGGCAAACGCCATGATTTTTGCCGAGGGCGAGCCCGGAGACGAACTGTATATAATCCAGAAAGGTTCGGTAAAAATAACCAAAATCGTGGATAACAACGAAGTGCTGCTCGCCGTACTCAAGACCGGGGATATTTTCGGCGAAATGTCCCTTCTTGAATCCAAGCCCAGGGCGGCGAGCGCGGTGGCCTACGAGGATTGTGTCGTGCTGGCGGTAAACCGGGTGAACTTTGCCCGCATGATTTCTACCCAGCCCCAGATCATTGCCCGCCTTACCACCCTTTTGTCCGAGCGCATCTGGTTCATCTACAAGCAGCTTGCCAATACCCTTATAACCGATCCCCTTGGCCGCATGTACGACGCCCTTTTAATACGGCTCGAAAAAGACCGGGTGCCCTTTTCCGGGGCCGCGGGCTATACTTTTGATTTCGGGCCCAAGGAACTGCTCAATATGGTCGGGCTGACCCAGAGCGACGGCGCGCTGGTGCTCCGCAGGCTCCTGGAAAACCAGAAAATCAGGGTGATTCAGGAAAAAATCAATATCTCCGATATTTCCGAAGTGGTTAAGCAGACCGAGTATTTCAGAAAGATGCAAAAAATTGAAAAGTCCCGGCAAAGCTCCAGCATGCCGGTGATAAAGTAAGGCCGGACAGCTTTTTTTCGCGTCCTTTTCCGCCGATATTGAAA
>JAISDF010000242.1 GCA_031265025.1 Spirochaetaceae bacterium | reverse complement strand
TTTATCTCCTTAATGAGGCGCTTTCAAAATTTCAAATTTGAAAGAACCACTTTAGATTTTAATGGTAATGGGCGCGTCTGGAAACCCCGGCCGGGTCCCCGGACGCGCCCTTATCTTTTTAAAATTTTCTTGTCCTGGCTACTTCCTCCGCCATTTCTTTGGCGGCTTTTTCAACATCAGGATTTGCGGAAACCTGGGCTGTACCGACCCGCCACCAGGAGTCATAGCCTTCGGTCATGGTCTTGGGGCTTACCTTGACGTCAATCAACGCCGGACCTTTTGCCGCCAGGGCTTCTTTTACCGCCGAGGCAAGCTCTTCGGGGGTTCTGGCCCGCAGTCCCAGGGCGCCCCAGCTCTCGGCGTTTTTGGCGTAGTCAACCTGAACCGCTTTCCCTTCCAGAAGTCCTGACGCGGCATCCCTGGTTTTCCACTCGTTGCCGAAATGAACTATGCCCTGGCTGTGCTGGAGATTATCAATACAGTGGAAGCCGGAATTGTCCAGAACCACAACAATGATTTTTTTGTTTTCCTGTACGGCGGTAAGGAGTTCGGTATGAAGCATGGTGTAGGCGCCGTCGCCCAGGACGGTTACTATTTCCTTATCGGGACAGGCTATTTTCGCGCCCAGCGCGGCGGCGACTTCGTAGCCCATGCAGGAGAACGCGTATTCCATGTGGTAGGTTCCCCTGACCCTGGCGCGCCATACCCGCTGCATGTCGCTGGGTATGGAGCCTGAGCCGGATACAATAACCGCGTCTTTGGGAAGAAGTTTGTCGTTAAGCTCGCCGAGTACCCGCGCCTGGGAAAGCAGGGGTTTTCCGTCCGGGCCGGAGGGAGCCTCGCTCGCGTAGAGCCGGTCCACTTCCCTGTTCCATTCATCCTTGACTGTCTTGATTTTGCTGTCCCAGGCCGACTTGTAGCCGTGAAGGGTTTCGCAAAGGGCTTCCAGGGTGAGCCTGGCGTCGGCGATGATGGGTTCGGCGTTCATCTTATAAGCGTCAAAGGAAGCTACATTGATGCCCAGTATGCGGCATTCGGGGTTCTGGAAGAGCCACTTGGAACAGGTGGTAAAGTCGCCGAGCCTGGTTCCGGCGGCAATGATGAGGTCCGCCTCCTTGGCAAGTTTGTTCGCGGCGCTGCCTCCTGTGGTTCCTATGCCCGACAGGTTGTAGGGATGGTCCCAAAGGACCGTACCCTTGCCGCCCTGGGTTTCGGCAAAGGGAATATGAAAGTCCCCGGCAAATTTTTCCAGCGCGGACGCGGCGCCTGAATAGCGCACGCCGCCGCCGCAGATGACAAGGGGCTTTTTGCTGGCTTTGATCATGGCCGCCGCCCGTTCAATCTGGCCCGCTGTGGGTATGCGGCGTTCAATATGATGCACCCGCTTTGCCAGGAATTCCACAGGGTAGTCATAGGCCTCGCCCTGTACATCCTGGGGGAGCGCCACAGTAACCGCCCCTGTATCCGCCGGATCGGTGAGCACCCTGAAAGCGTTGATCAGGGCGGTCATGAGCTGTTCCGGCCGTTGTACCCGGTCCCAGTAACGGCTGACCGCCCGGAAGGAATCATTCGCGGTGTTGGTATAGTCCGTGGGAATCTCAATCTGCTGGAGCACCGGGTCGGGCTGGCGGCAGGCAAAGGCGTCGCTGGGGAGGAAGAGCACGGGTATATGGTTTGCCGTGGCGGTGGCCGCGGCGGTTACCATGTTAAGGGCCCCGGGGCCTATGGAACTGATGACCGCCATTATTTTACGGCGGCTGTTTTGTTTGGCAAAGCCCATGGCGGCGTGGCCCGCTCCCTGTTCATTCTTGGCCTGGTAAAAACGGAGACCCGTATTGCCGGCGGCAAGAGCTTCGCCGAGACCCACTACGACTCCGTGGCCGAAGATGCCGAAAACGCCGTGGACGAATTTAATTTCTTCTCCATCCACTTCGATGTACTGATTATCCAGGAACCGCAGAACGGCCTGACCTACGGTAAGGCGGACAGTTTTCCCCATATTCACTCCTCGTTAAAAATTGAACAAGTCAATTATCTTTTGGGCTGCCAGATTTTATCTTCCGGGCCCATGACCCATTTGTGCTCATCGACAAAGATGGGCGTATTGGTCGCGCTGCCGTAATGAGCGCCGTCTATATGGCGTATAACCCAGAGATACCACATGGCATAACCCGGAGCGGTTACCTGGGGATGAACCTGGCCTTCCCGTATACAGACAGTGTCCCGGTCTTTAAGGATATAGGGGGTGTCCCCTATGGCGGTAAGGCCGAAGCCGTTTTCGGGAAGAAAGCGGTAATGGTAAATTTCGGGCTGGGGATGATGATGATTGGGATAGCTTGACCATTTGCCCGGCATTCCGATAACTTCGCCTATGACGAGATTGGACTCGCTCCTGTTGGTATCGTCAAAGACGGTGCGCACCACCCTGGTCGAAGTTTCCCTCATGGTCCCTTCTCCCCTGAATTCACTGCGGCATTCCTCCGGCGTATAGAGCCGTGAGGTGAAATTCCTGGGATTATCCGTGGCGGTATAGTACAATTCGGCTCCTTCTTTTCCCGCCGTGATTTTTACCTCTGTCTTTGCCGGAACCGACAGGCACCAGGGGGAATAATCAAAAAGGTTTGGCCGGGAAATCTCCCGCTGTTGTCCGTCCCACGAAACAAGGACCGAACCATGGGAGAGCAGCCATACCCTCTCGTCGTTTCCTGCCCGGCTCTCATAGACATCGCCTGCCTTAAGCGTTATCACCCCGAACTCCATAAGCATATCCGCGGTGGCGCCCGAGCGGGGCGTCAGAACGGTATAGCCCCGGTTAAAAGGCGGTTTATGATGAAACTGCATCTACACTCCTCCCTTGGCGGCTCAAGTCCGCCGGGTTACTATCGGACAGTAACGTGAACCGTTACTGGACTTCTGAAATTTTTACCGGCCTTCCTTCCTTGAGCGATTTGGTTGCAGCCAGCGCGGCGTACATATCGGCAAGGCCGTCCTCGCCCGAAACCGCGACGGCCTTGTTGTTCAGGATTGCGTCAATAAAGGCCGCCATCTCATCCACAAAGGCGCCTTTGTAGCGTTCCAGGAAGAAATACAGGGGCTTTTCGCCGCTTACCCCCGACTCGTTAAAGAGCCGCACCGTGTTGGGGAGATCGTTCTCCGCCATGGCCGCGCCCTTGGAACCGAATACCTCAACCCGCTGGTCATAGCCGTAGGCGGCTTTCCGGGAATTGTCAATGATCCCGATGGCCCCGTTGGCGAACTTGAGGGTGACCAGGGCCGTGTCCACATCGCCGGCCTTGCCTATCTCCGGATCTATCAGGACGGCCCCGGCTGCGTAGACCTCGGTGATTTCGCTTCCGGCCTGGAAACGGGCCATGTCAAAATCGTGAATCATCATGTCCATAAAAATGCCCCCCGAAACAGCCACATAGGCGGGAGGGGGCGGGGACGGGTCGCGGGAACTGATTTTGACGATTTGAACCTGGCCGGTTTCACCCGAAAGGGTGAGTTCCCTGATTCTTTTGAAGTTATGATCAAAGCGGCGGTTAAACCCTATCTGGAGCTTTTTCCCCGCCTGTTTGACCGCGTCCAGGGCGGACTTGACCTTGGGGACCGAAAGGTCTATGGGCTTTTCGCAGAATATATGCTTTCCGGCCCTGGCCGCCGCTATGGTAAGGTCCGCGTGAGTGTCCGTTGAACTGCACACCACAACGGCGTCAATCGCGGGGTCTTTCAAAAGGGCCTGTGGGTCCTTTGAGACAATACGGGCGCCCAGGCCTTTGGCCCATGCTTCCTGCTCGCCTGAAAGCTTGATGTCCGCAATGCCTTCCAGTTTGGCCCGGGGTATGAAACGGGCTATGTTTTCCACATGAATCTTTCCGATGCGTCCGGCGCCTATGACGCCTATTCCCAGTTTATCTGCCATATATCACTCCTTGCAAACGTTGTCATATATAGAATAAATCATGTTTGCTTTTTTGTAAAGAACTTTCTCACTATATATGCTATGTCCCGGCTGAAAGCGGGCGGCAAAACATGACGACGACGCCATGAAGGAACGTACCGGCATCAGGTCCGGGCGGAGCAAGCCCCGCCCTGTTTTGCGGCGGATTGTTTCAATATTATGTAATTCATTATGATATAAATAATTAGAACAACAAAAACTACGGAAAAACCCGTAGACGGCCTGTTTCCGCGTACAGGCTTGCCGGACCAGGGTTTGTTTTTCGGCCAAAAAATAATTTTTCATTTTTCAGGGTGAAAAACTTGACAGCGGGAAGAATCTGCTTTTATACTTTAGTTGGTAACGTTTGCATATTTTATGCAAACGTATTTTTTAAGGAGGATAACTAATGAAGAAAGTATTCTTGGTACTTGCCGTACTGCTTCTGGTTCTGGCGGTATCCTGTCAGGGTAAAACCGACAGCAGCAAAATTCTGATCGGGTATGTAATCACCAACATGAACGATACCTTTCAGGGCTATATTTTGGACGAATTCCGGGGTTATTTCGCGGATAAGCCCCAATATACCCTTGAATTCCAGGATGCCCAGGAAGACGTGGTCAAACAGCAGGACCATGTGAATACCCTGATCACCAAGGGCGCCAAAGCCCTTGTCGTGGTGCCGGTCAATACCAGCGCCATGGCCCCCATCACCAAGGCCGCCCAGGACGCGAAGATTCCCCTGATTTATGTAAACCGGAATCCCTTTGGCAGCGACAATCCCCCGGCCAATGTGTACTATGTAGGTTCCCAGGAAATCGTGGCCGGCCAGCTCCAGATGGAAGCCATGGGCAAGCTCCTCAACGGTCAGGGCGGCGTCTGTATACTTATGGGCAAACTTGACAACGAAGGCGCCATACTCAGGACCCAGGGCAATGAAGAAACCATCGCCTCCAAATTCTCAGGTATGCGGGTCCTTGCCAAGGAAACAGGAAACTGGCAGCGGGACCAGGGCATGAGCCTTACCGAAAACTGGCTTACCACCTATGGAAACAACCTCAAGGGTATTCTGGGAAACAATGACGAGATGGCCCTCGGCGCCGTTGAGGCTCTCAAGGCCGCGGGCCGCACCGATATCATTGTAATGGGCGTTGACGCCATTCCTGACGCCCTGGCCGCTGTTGCCAACGGCAGTCTTTCCGCCACAGTGCTGCAGGATGCCGTAGGTCAGGGCAGGGGCGCCGGCGAAGCCGCCCACAAAGCCCTCCAGAACCAGACCCAGCCGCCTATCAACTGGGTTCCCTTCGTACTTATCGACAAGAGTAATCTGGCCCAGTATCAGTAAGAATTCCCATGCGATGTGGAATACCCGGCGCTGTTCCGGGTTTCCGCAGGGACGGTCCGGAACGCCCAGTGCGGCCGGGCCGCCTTTTTAGGGGGGTAAAGGTTGAGCGAATATTTGCTCGAAATGAGAAACATTGTAAAAACTTTTCCGGGCGTACAGGCTTTAAGAGGCGTGGACCTCAAGGTCAGGCCCGGCGAGATTCACGCCCTGATGGGGGAGAACGGGGCCGGAAAATCAACTCTTATGAAGTGCATAGCCGGTATCCACAGGCCCACCAGCGGGGAGATTTTTTTTGACGGACAGGTCCGGGGCGCCTATAATCCTTCCGAGGCCTTAAAAATGGGCATTTCCATGATACACCAGGAACTGAGCCCCGTACTCCACCGGCCCATTATGGAGAATATATGGCTTGGCCGGGAACCGCTGACCGGGTTTGGCCTGATTGACCACAAAAAAATGTACGAGATGACCAAGGATGTTCTCAAGATCATTGAACTTGAAGAAGACCCTTCTTCCCTCATGGTATCCCTTACCGTGGCGAAAATGCAGATGGTCGAAATCGCCAAGGCGGTTTCTTTTGATTCAAAACTGGTTATAATGGATGAACCCACTTCGGCCCTTACCGACAAAGAGGTCAAGCAGCTCTTTGACATTATGAGAAAGCTGAAGAGCCAGGGTAAAAGCATCATCTTTATTTCCCATAAACTCGATGAAGTCTACGAAATAGCCGACCGTATTACCGTCTACCGGGACGGTATGTATATAGGCGCTGAAAACGCCGGGGACCTCAAGGTAGACAAGCTCATCAACATGATGGTGGGCAGGGATGTGAACGAACTTTTTCCCAAGGTTCCCTGTCCCATAGGCGGCGTCAGGCTGGAGGTAAAAAACCTTTCCAACAGAAAGTACTTCCGGGATGTTTCCTTTACCGTGCGCAAGGGTGAAATTTTCGGAATAGCCGGTCTTGTGGGCGCGGGCCGTACCGAGGTTGTGGAAACTATCTTTGGCATGAGGCCCCATACCTCGGGCGAAATTTTTATCAACGGAAAAAAGGCCGAGATAAAAAGCCCCCAGGACGCCATACGCTGCGGCATGGCCTGGCTTACCGAGGACCGCAGGGGTTCGGGGATTTTTCCCATGCTGTCGGTGCAGCTTAATATAGCCATCGCTACGATTCCCCGCTTTCTCAACAAGATAGGCCTTATACGGGCTTCGCAGCTTAACGAAAGCTGCGAGGAATATGTAAAGAAGATTCAGGTCAAGACGCCGAGCCTCGCGCAGCACGCGCAGAACCTCTCCGGAGGCAATCAGCAGAAAGTGCTCGTGGCCCGCTGGCTCATGACCAATCCTGATATACTGTTTCTTGATGAGCCTACCAGGGGCATTGATGTGGGAACCAAGTCTGAAATACACAGGCTTATTACCAATCTTGCCGGAGAAGGCAAATCCATAGTGATGATATCCAGCGAACTTCCCGAGGTCATGGGAATGAGCGACCGTATCATGGTCATGCACCAGGGCAAGGTAACCGGCATTGTTGACAATACCAAAGAACTTACCCAGGAAGAACTGATGGCCTATGCCACCGATACGGTGGAAGAATACAAAAAGACCATGGGAGGAGAAAAATGACGCGACGTTTTGACGCGGGACGGATTTTCAGAACATACGGCATGGTTATTGTGCTTTTTGTCATGATCATACTGCTCAGTCTGGTAAGCCGGGGCCGCTTTTTTACATCGACCAATATTTTTAATGTATTGAGTCAAAGTTCAATCTTTGGAATCATGGCGCTGGGAATGACCTTTGTCATTATTTCCAAAGGCATAGACCTTTCGGTTGGCTCGGTGCTGGCCCTGTCGGGCGTTGTGGCGGCGAGTTTTGCCCAGGTCGCCGGCGCGACGGAAAGGTATTTCCCCGGTATGCCGGTGCTGCCTGTCCTCGTGCCCGTGCTGATAACGCTGATTATAGGAGGCGGCTGCGGCTGTGTCAGCGGATTCCTCATTGCCAAAACCGGGATACCGGCCTTTATCGCTACACTGGGCATGCAGACTGTTGCCAGGGGCTTTGCCCTCATCTATACCAAGGGAAGGCCGGTAAGCAATCTTATTCCCTCCCTGAATTTCCTGGGGAGCAAAGTTTTTAACAATACCATTCCCGTTCCGGTAATCATTTATCTGCTGATGATAGTTGTCAGCTATATACTGCTCAATAAAACGAGGTTCGGAAAAAACACCTACGCCATAGGCGGCAATATAACCGCGGCCGAAGTATCGGGCATCAATGTCTCAAAAAACCTCATCCTGATTTACACCTACTGCGGGCTTCTTGCCGGCCTTGCCGGACTGGTTTTTGCAGGCCGGGTAGGGAGCGTACATCCCGGTGCGGCCGAAGGCTATGAACTTACCGCCATAGCCGCGACTACCATAGGCGGTACGTCCCATTCAGGCGGCATAGGAACCATAGTGGGGGCCTTTATCGGGACCATGGTGCTTCAGGTGCTGCGTAACGGCTTTACCCTCCTCGGCGTAAACGCTTACTGGCAGAAAGTGGCCGAAGGTCTTATTATTGTTGTGGCGGTTATCATTGACATGAGAAAAAACGCAAAGCGAGATTAAAAAGTATGAAAAAAATTAAAATTGGTTCAGTAGGGCTTGGCCGCCTTGGTGTAAGGCACGCCGAAAACATCGCGGGGAAAATACAGCGCGCGGAGCTTGCGGCGCTCTGTGATGTTGACGCCGCCAAGCTCAAAGAGACAGCAGGCAGGCTGGGGGTTTCCCGCTGCTTTGGTTCCTTTGAGGAAATGATAGCCTCAAAGGATATAGACGCCGTGGTACTTGTATCTCCTTCGGGCCTTCATACAAAGCAGATTGCCGCCGCCCTTGCCGCGGGTAAGCATGTGTTTTCGGAAAAGCCCCTGGGCGTCAGCGTGGCCGAATGTAAGGAAGCCGAAAAGGCGGTGGAAGCTCATCCTGGCCTGGTGTTTATGCTGGGCTTTATGCGGCGCTTTGACGAATCCTATCAGTACGCGCATCAAAAAGTGGCAGCGGGCGAGATAGGCCGGCCTGTGCTTTTCAGGTCCTACAGCCAGGACCCCGAAAAATTTATCGAAGGCGCGATAGCCTTTGCCCCCCATTCGGGAGGACAGTTCCTTGATATGGCTGTCCATGACATTGACCTTGCCCGGTGGTTTACCGGTTCCGAGCCTGAGACGGTCTATGCCATTGGGGACTGTTACGCCCATCCCGAATTCGGCCGGTACAAGGACGGCGACAATGTATCATGCCTCCTGAAATTCAAAAACGGCTGTATGGTGTTCCTTTTTGCCGGCCGCACCGCGCCCCATGGGTACAATGTGGAGACCGAAATCATAGGAACCAAAGGCATACTCCGCATCGCGTCGGTTCCCCAGAAGAACCTTGTGGAAATTCTTGACAGCCACGGAGTGCGGAAAGAGTGCAGCGAAAATTTTCTTGAACGTTTTGAAAGCGCCTATGTCAACGAGATTCAGGAATTTGTTGACTGCGTTGCTGACGGCAGAAAACCTGTTGTCAGCGTGTATGACGGAACCAGGGTTTCGGAAATAGCGTATACCTGCAAGGCGGCGTTTGAACAGGGATCGTTGATTACATTTTAGCGCCGGTATAACCGGCAGAACGAAGAGCCGCCTGGAGAAGAATATGATCAGCATCAAGGATATTGCGAGACAGGTTGGAACTTCTCCCTCGACGGTTTCCCGCGTCGTCAACGGCAAGGCCTATGTTAATTCAAAAAAGCGGGAACAAATCCTCAGCCTTATAAAGGAAACAGGCTATGTGCCCAACAAGGCGGCGCGGAGCATGGTGCTCAAGCGGAGTTTTGCCGTGGGCATTATCGTTCCCGATACCTTTAACCTGTTTCAGCAGCAGCTCTTTTCAATAATAGAACGGCGCCTTGAATCCCTGGGCTACCATACCATATTCTTCTTTACCAGGCTTGACCTTTCAAGCGAAGAGGACTGCCTGGACCGTCTTGCCATGGAAAAACTTGACGGGATTGTCATACTCCAGGAGATGCATCTGCCCGGTTTCTTTGAACACTTTTCCAGGGCCGGCCTGCCTGTCGTGGCGTCAACCTGCAAGTACCATGATTATTCCTCGGTGGGAGTCAAGGAAAAACAGGCCGCCTTTGAGGGCGTCAATTATCTTGTCGGCATCGGGCATAAAAAGATAAACATGATTTCAGGCGTCGGCTTTGCCTTCGGGACAAGGCGTACCGAAGGGTACTATGAGGCCCTGGCGTTTAACGGGCTTTCCCGTGATGAATCGCGGGTAAGCTCGGTGCAGTACTATACCGCCGAATTTGGCATGTACGGCATGAGCGATCTGCTTCAGAAGAACAGGGATTTTACCGCCCTCTTTGCCGCCACCGACGAACTTGCCATAGGGGCGATCAGGGTACTGCGGGATGAAGGCATCAGGGTGCCTGAGGATGTTTCTGTGCTGGGCTTTGATGATATTTACATGAGCAATTATATCGTGCCCCGGCTTACTACCATCAGGCAGCCCATAAGCGAAATAGGCGAGCAGACCGCCATGGCCCTGCACCGGAGCATCACCGGCGGTAATGTTTCCGCCGGTTTTGATATTGAACTTCCCCACAGGCTTGTCATCAGGGAATCCACCGCCCCTCCCGCGGCCGGTTCCGGGACAGACGGACCTGAGGGTAAACGCTTATCCTAAGGAGAGACCTATGCTGACAAGAAACAGAATCGCCCTGAACCGCATTATTTCACCGTCCTCCGGCCTGAAAGATTTTTTTGGCCTTGCGCGCAAGCTCGGTATTTCCAAGGTCGAACTCCGCAACGACCTTCCCGGAAAAACAGGAATCCCCGGCATTATTGACGGCCTTGAGCCCGCCGAGGCGGCCCGCATGGCCCGGGACGAAGGCATTGAGATACTCACCATCAACGCCCTTCAGAAATTCAACCTTCCCTCTGAACGGAAGAGCAGGATTGAAGAACTGAAACAGCTTCTGTGTCTTGCCGCCGCCATAGGCTGTAAAGCGGTGGTGCTCTGCCCGAATAATGAAAAAGACGACACGCGGTCCGGGGCGGAAAAGTACAGGGATACTGTGGACGCCCTGGCGGAATACGGCCCCCTGTTTGCCGGGTACGGCATCCTGGGGTATATCGAGGCGCTGGGCTTCGGCATATCGTCCCTGGCGTCCCTGCCTTCCGCGCTTGGGGCCATAAAGGCTTCGGGCTTTTCCTGCTACAAAACCCTCTTGGACAGTTTTCATCATTATATCGGCCCGGATACGGAGACCATGTTCGGCATGGACGGCCTCGGCGCTTCCTACGAAACGGCGTACACCGGCCTGGTTCATATATCCGGCGTCGAAGACAGGATTCCCCTTGAGGCGTATCTTGATGAACACAGGGTGTTGATAGGTCCCTCGGACACGATGGGCAACAAGGAGCTTGTCGCGCGGCTTTTGCGCATGGGATATGCGGGCGATTTTTCCTTTGAGCCCTTCTCGGGGAAAATTCAGAAACTGCCCCCTGAGGAATTGGCGTCCGCCTTTGAGACGAGCCTTCAATTTTTGGGAGTTGTTTCGTGATAAATGTATGGTGTATACTGGGGCGGTTTCAAAATAGTAAATTTTGAAATCGGCTCTACCTTATAGCTTTACCCTATATATAGAGGAGTGAATATGGATAAAGAAACACTGGATTTTCTTAAAGCCAAGGCTCTTGAAATCCGCAAGTTGACTATCGAAGAAATCGGAACGCTGGGCGTTGGCCACATAGGCGGCGCCATGTCCATAGTGGAAGTCCTGGCGCTTTTGTACTTTCACCGTATGCATGTGGACCCCAAACAGCCCAGGATGGCTGACCGTGACCAGCTCGTGGTTTCCAAGGGGCACGCCGGGCCTGCCGTATACGCAGCTCTGGCCGCCAGGGGATTCTTCCCCAAAGAGTGGCTTGCCACGCTGAACCAGGGAGGAACAAAGCTCCCCAGCCACTGCGACAGGAACCTGACACCCGGCATTGACATGACCGCCGGTTCCCTGGGGCAGGGCTTTTCCGCCGCCGCGGGCATAGCCCTGGGGCTTTGGATGGATAAAAAGCCTTCGTATGTATATTCGATAGTCGGCGACGGAGAATCAAACGAAGGACAGGTATGGGAAGCGGCCCTTTTTGCCGGAACCAGAAAGCTGTCCAATTTCATCGCCTTTACCGACTACAACAAACAGCAGCTTGACGGGTACACCAAAGACATCATTGACCTCGGCGACCTGGAAGCCAAGTGGCGGGAATTCGGCTGGTTTGCCCAGACCGTAGACGGTCATGACATTGCCGCCCTTGACAACGCTGTGGAAAAGGCCAAGGCCCAGAAGGAAAAACCGTCCATGATTGTGATGAATACCGTCAAGGGCCGGGGATGCAGCTTTGCCGAAGGCATTCTTTCCAACCACAATATGACCTTCAATATGGAAAAGGCCAGGGAGGCGCTTGACGCGCTTGACGCCGAAGGCAAGGAGTAGACAATGGAAACAAAAGAATTACGCGCGGCCTATACGGAGACGCTGGTAGCCCTGGGGGCAAAGAATCCCAATATTGTCGTTCTTGAGGCCGACCTTATGGGCGCGACCGGAACAAAAGTTTTTAAGGAAGCCTATCCTGACCGCTTTATCAATGTGGGTATAGCTGAGGCGAACATGATAGGCGTCGCATCGGGCCTTTCGGAAGCGGGGAAGATTCCCTTCGCGGCGACCTTTGCCTGCTTTGCTTCCCGCAGGGATTTTGACCAGTTTTTTATCTCGGCCAATTATGCCCAGCTCAATGTCAAACTCATCGGAACCGACCCCGGCGTTACCGCGGCCTTTAACGGCGGGACCCACATGCCCTTTGAGGACCTCGCCCTTATGAGGGTGATACCCAAACTCATCGTTGCCGAACCCTCCGACCCAAGAGTCTGCGCTTCCTTTATTGAACAGGCCGCCGGTCTCTACGGCTGCGTGTATATACGCATAGCCCGCAAGGCCGTTCCCTATCTCTACAGCGAAAACGAAAAGTTTGAATTCGGCAAGGCCAAGGTCCTCAAGAAGGGCAAAGATGTATGCTTTATGGCGCTGGGAAGCCTCATGGTAAATGAGTCCCTCAAGGCCGCCGGCCTCCTTTCTTCGGAAGGCATTGACGCCGGAGTGCTTGATATACTCACCCTTAAACCCATTGACAAGGAAGCGGTTCTTGAACAGGCCGCCGCCGTAAAGGCGGTAGTTTCGGTCGAGAACCACCAGATCATAGGCGGCCTGGGGAGCGCCGTCGCGGAACTCCTTTCCGAAAGCAGCTATAAGGGCAGGTTCAAGCGCATAGGCATTCAGGATGAATTTGGCCAGGTAGGAACCCAGGACTTTTTGGTTAAACACTACGGCCTTGACGCCGAAACCATAGCGGTCAAGGCAAAGGCTCTTTTGGGCTGATTCGTAGCAGGGTTTACAACCGCGTAGAATAATAACCCCCGGAGGCGTTCCGGGGGTTTGTTGTTTACGGCCATCCAGAACCAGGGCAGGGCGTAGTATTGATCGTGAACTTTAGATTGTTTCTATAAATCGATCTATCCAGCCCAGAGCGGCTCCCAGGGCCGCGGCCTTGCGTTGCGACCGGCAGGGCTTAACGTTTCCCGCGTTTATATCGTAGACGTTTTGGGCGGTTATCCGCTTCTGTAGATCCGCCATATACACATCCATATAGCCGCCCACATAACCGCCGAGAATCACCGTACAATCAAAGGCGGTACAAAGACTGTTTGTAAAGAGAGCCAAATCATCCAAATACCGGCCCCAGATACCAAGGATTTCCGGGTCTTCCTTTTCCAGCTTTTCAAAGAAAACATCCAGCCGCCCCTCGGTCTTTTCGGCCAGAGCCCAGGCGGACAG
>JAISDF010000175.1 GCA_031265025.1 Spirochaetaceae bacterium | reverse complement strand
TCCCTGCCCCCCGCCTCAAGACGCCCCAGGGTTTCGCTGTCCGCGCGGCCCTGCCATTCAAGGGAATCCATGCTGGTCCAGGAAAGTTTTTCGAGCGCCGCGTCGTATTCTTTTTTCGCGCCGCCGGCCCAGCCCCAGGACCCTATACGGAGTACGGTCTTGCCCGAGATGTGCTTGCGGCGGAATATGTCCAGCACATAGGCCATGGGCGGGAATATGGCGTATTCATAGGTGGGCATGGCTATGACAAGACCCGAACTCTTGTACGCGTCGGCAAGCACATAGGATACATCTTCGTCGGGAACCCGGTGGGAACTGCAGGGAACGCCTTCGGCTTCTATGCCCCGTATCACCGCGTCCACTCCCTCCCTGGTATTCCCGTACATGGAACCCCAGATGACGCATATTTCTTTTTCGGTTTTTCCCCCGGCATAGGCGGCGTAGCGAAGGTAACGGTTGATTATGGCTTCGGGGTTCTTTCTCCAGACAGGACCGTGGCTTGGGGCCACGCATCTGATCGTGAGGTTCCTTTCCCTTATTTTTTGTACGCCCTTTTCCACAAAGGCCGAAAACGAGGCGACTATATTTGAATAATACCGCAGCGTTTCTTTCTCAAAGAAAGCGTGTTCGTCGGGGCTTAACTGGTCGTCAAAAACCTTGTCCCCCAGAACGCCGAAGGCGCCAAAAGCATCGCAGGAAAAAAGGGTGCCCGAATCTTCGTCGTAGGTGACCATGGTTTCGGGCCAGTGTATGTTGGGCGTCTCGATAAAACGGAGAACCTTCCCCCCGCCGAGATCAAGGCTGTCTCCGTCCTTTACTTCTTTAAGCCTTTCGCTGATTCCGTAAAAGGCCCTGACGAGCTTTATGCCCTTGGGCGTGGCGAGTATTTCAGCCTTGGTGTTAATGCGGAAAAAATCTCCCAGCCAGCCTGTATGATCCGGTTCAAGATGATTGAGAATGAGGTAGTCAATATCGGCAAAGGAACAGCCCAGTTCTGAAAGCCTTGACTCAAGCTGTTGGGGCGCTCCGGTCCAGTCCCTGACCAGGTCTATGAGGGCGGTCTTTTTTCCCCTGACAAGGTAGGTGTTAAGCGAAACGCCCTGGGGTACGGGCCATATTCCTTCAAAAAGATCCCCTGTCTTAATATCGGCGTGAACGCAGTACACGCCTTCCGAGATGGTATGGATCATGGTTTATCAAACCGCTCTTTAGCGTTTCAGGACCGAAACCACCCTTTCAAGAACTTTTTTCCGGTCCAGGGGTTTTACAATATAACTCTTTGCCCCGAGGAGCAGCGACTTTTTGACTACATCTTCTTTGCCCAGGGCGCTGACCATAATAACAATGGCGTTTTTGTCAAATTCCAGAATCTTTTCGAGAGCGGTAACTCCGTCCATGACAGGCATGGTTATGTCCATGGTCACCAGGTCTACATTGGGGTACAGCTCCTTATACTTTTCCACCCCCTGGGCGCCGTCGGCAGCCGTGGCGGCCACCTCAAAACTTTCCGATGTAAATACCTGCCCAAGTTGTTTGGCGATAAACATTGAATCGTCGACGATGAGCACCCGGTAAGAACCGCCTTCCGGTTTTATTCCGTCGGGTTCTTTGGCGTTTATGCTGGGCATATCACTCTTTGCAATCATACGGTACGCTCCTCTTCTTTAATACTCTATGCCATCGTTTTCGGCAAGTCAAGCCGTTCACGAAGGCCCCGTATATGATAAAATAATATCATGACCATGCGGTTTTTGCTAGCACCTATGGCTGAAATAAGCCATCGGGCCCTGAGGGAACTTATAGGGGAATTCGGGGGCTGCGACGAATATTTCACCGAAATGATAAGCGCCCCGGCCCTTCTCGCGGGAGGCGAATTTGAGCCTTATTATATTGAAAATCTTCCTGACCCGGACAGGCTGGTCTACCAGTTGACCGGGGCCGACGGGGACCAGCTTGCCAGGGCCGCCGGAATCCTCGACCGGCTGGAATGCGCCGGTATAGACATAAACATGGGCTGCGCCGCCCCGCTCATTACCAGGACCGGCGGCGGCGTAAAGTGGATGCGCGACAGGGACAGGGCCGCCGGAATGATCGAAAAAGTCAGAAAATCCGTCAAAAAACGCCTGAGCGTCAAACTCAGGCTCGGCTTTGAGGAGAATTTCGAGTATCTTCTGGCTTTTTGCCGCGCCCTGGAAGCGGCGGGGACAGAGCTTATAACCCTTCACCCGCGCACGGCGGGGGAAAAATTCCGCCGGAGGGCCAAATGGCGGTATGTGGAGGCCCTTGCCGGGGAACTTTCCATCCCGGTCGCCGGAAACGGGGATATTGCTTCCGCCGGGGAGCTTGCCGCCAGGGCCCGGGGCCCCTGGAAGGCCGTCATGGTAGGCCGCGCCGCCGTCAGGCAGCCCTGGATATTTTCCCGGGCCAGGCTCGCTGAGGCCGTACCAAACGAAGCTCTGTCCCTCATTGAGGAAACGGGCCTGCGTTTCCTTGACCTGCTTTCCCGGTATCAGCCCCCGGCCTTTCACCGTTCCCGGGCAAGGCGTTTTTTTCATTATTTTTGCGACAACCTCAAATGGGGGAATTATGTAAAAACCCTGCTTAACCGGGAAGAAAGCCTTTCCGGTATTGAACGGGCCTGGACAGGGTATTTCAGAAGCGGCGCCGAATGAGATTCCCGCCGCGAATGAGCCTCTCGCCGCGAATAAAGCGCCCACCGCGAATAAAGCGCCGCGAACAGCGCCTGTCCGCGCGGCTGGCGGCTTTGCGGACAGGACTTTCGTTTTCCCTTGCTAAAGGCCGAGGCTTTTCCTGAAGATCTCGACAACCTCATCGGCGTTGGGCCGGGCGTCTATATCCACGAGAAGCCCCTGTTTCCGGTAGTAGTCAATGAGGGGCGCGGTCTGTTCCCGGTATACCTCAAGCCGCTTTTTAACGGCCCCTTCGCTGTCGTCGTCACGGGTGTACAGTTCCCCGCCGCAGGCGTCGCAGACACCTTCCTGACTGGGCCTTTTGAAGGCGGTGTGGAAGTTGGCCCCGCAGCCCCGGCAGGTCCGCCGGCCGCCCAGCCGCTCTATCACGCCGCTGTCGGGAATATCAAAGTTCACCACCTTGTCCACCTGGGAAAAGCCCGCCAGGGCCTGGGCCTGGGCCGTAGTGCGGGGAAAGCCGTCAAGTATATAGCCTGACGCGGCGTCATCCTGGGCCAGCCTTTCCCTTACCAGGGCTATGGTCGTTTCATCGTCAACGAGGCCGCCGGAATCGATGACGGACTTGACCTTGAGGCCCAGGGGCGTTTTGGCGGCAATGGCGGAACGGAAAATGTTTCCCGTGCTGATATGGGGGACCGTGAGCATAGGGGCCGCCCTGGCCGCCAGGGTCCCTTTGCCCGCTCCGGGAGGACCAAGAAAAATCAGCTTCATAATACAGTGCTCCTTTCTTCTATATAATATATATACCGGGGCTAACCAAGCCCCACATCCATAGCCATCATCAAGGTGAAGCCGAGCATGATGCCTGAGGTGGCGATATGGTCGTTGCCTTCCCGGTAGGCTTCGGGGATGAGTTCCTCGGCCACCACGAAGATCATGGCCCCCGCGGCAAAGGAGAGCACATAGGGCAGTATGGGCCGCATGGACAGAACCAGCGCCGCCCCCAGCACTCCGGCCACAGGTTCAACAAGACCTGACGCCTGGCCTATCCAGAAACTTTTCAGCCGGCTCATACCTTCCCGGCGCAGGGGTATGGAAACCGCCGCTCCTTCGGGAAAATTCTGGAGGCCTATGCCCAAAGCCAGCGATACGGCGCCTGCCAGACTTGCCCCGCTGACCAGGGACGCCGCGCCAAAACCCACGCCCACGGCAAGCCCCTCGGGAATATTGTGGAGGGTGATTGCCAGCACGAGCAGAATGGAACGGCTCCAGGAAGTTTTTATCCCTTCGTCGTCCCTGGCCCCGACATGGTGGTGGGGGAGGAGCCTGTCCGCGAGGCGGAGAAAAACGCCACCCAGGGTAAAGCCCGCCGCGGCCTGGGCCCAGGGCGGAAGCCCCCCGGAGCCTTGAGCCATCTCGATAGCCGGCGACAGGAGTGAAAAAAAACTGGCGGCTACCATGACCCCCGCCGCGAAGCCGAGCATGCCGTCCAGCACTTTGCGGTTTATGGATTTGAAAAAGAACACCGCCCCCGCCCCCAGGGCGGTAAGGCCGTAGGTAAAGAGGGTCGCGATGAGGGCTTGCAGCACCGCGTGCTGTCTGGTAAACCATTCCATAGTGTTTATTGTAGCGAAACGCTGATAATATACAAGGAAGGACAGCACTATGAAACCGTTTCTTGCCGCGCTTCTTTTTACGATCCTCGCCGCCGGCGCCCCGGGGCAGACTTCGGTCTGGACCATACGCGAAAACGGGAACACCGTGTACCTGGCGGGCAGCGCCCACATACTCAGGGAAAAGGACTTTCCCCTGCCCGCCGCCTTTGACGCCGCCTTTGAGGAAGCTGACATACTGGTACTCGAAGCGGACATAGACGGCGTGAGTAACGCGCATAATATGCCGGACGATTTCAGAAGGCTTTTTTGGCTGGAAAACGGCGAAACCCTGAGGGACAGGCTCTCGGGGAGGACCTGCAGCCTGCTTGAAAAGAAAGCCGCCGAATTGTCCATTCCCATGGAATCCATCAGCAACATGCGCCCGGTCATCGCGCTTACGGTTCTTTCCACCCTGAAACTCATGCACCTGGGCTTTTCCCTTCCCGGCGTTGATATGCATTACCTTGCGATGGCCAAAGAGAAATCCATGCCACTCATGTACCTTGAAAGCGTCGCGGCCCACCTGGAAGCCGCCCTTGCCATGGGGGACGGGGAGGAAGAAGCCTATGTGCTTTCGTCCCTTAAAGGCCTTGACGACGCCGGCCCCGAACTCGCGGAGATCCTCGAAGCGTGGAGAGGGGGAACAGGCGGCGTCATAGAAAGAGGCCTGGAAGAACTGGCCGGGCAGTTCCCCGAAACCTACCGGCGCACCGTCGCGGACAGAAACCACGCCTGGCTCCCCCTGATAGTATCCTATCTTGCCAGCCCCGAAACCGAATTTGTCATAGCCGGCGCGGCCCATTTTTACGGCCCCGACGGGCTCCTTGCCCTCCTTGCCGGGGCGGGCTATGCTGTGGAGCAGGTAAACTAAAGGAAGTTATGCGAAATGGCGCTTAAAATTTTTAAAAAGAATATATAGACAATAATGTTATGGATAAACTATACTATATGAAACATTTTTTGGAAATCGGAGGAAAATAAATGTTATATTACTATATCCAGGATAGTATCAGTTCGTCTTATATGATTACCAATACCCTAACACCAATTCCTGAAAAATCGTGGGAGGACCCCGTTATTTTATTTAACAGCGGCGCAAAAATTGAAGAAGCGATACCGAATCCCATGATTTATGAAGTAAATTTTCCGGAATCGGTTAATCCTCCGTATCTTCAACACATAGATTGTTCTGTGGTAAACGGGATTTTTTTGGAAGCATTGCACAAAGCGGAAGTTGATAATTTCCAGCTTTTTCC
>JAISDF010000201.1 GCA_031265025.1 Spirochaetaceae bacterium | reverse complement strand
ATCCCGCGCCGATGGCGGAGGCCAGCACTTCCGCAAGCCCCTGCCCGTTGATGCCGTAGGTTTCTATCCCCTTTTCCCGGATAAAAGAATCGAAGACCTTTGAAAGATCGCGGGCCTTTGTCCCCTCAAGGACTTTTTCGATCCGGTCAAAGGCTTCTTCCGGGCTGGCAAAAAAATCGCCCCTTATTTGTATAGAATTGATAATATCGTTTTCGAGTTCCGCGCTTATCCGAATGAGCTTACAACCTTCCGGCTTACCGATCCCCTCAATCTTCACGAAGCGCCTCCGCGGCCTCTTTCGCGTGGAAGCTTGTACGGGCCAGAGGGGAAGATACCACGGTTTTAAACCCCCGCTTCCGGGCTTCTTCGGCATAAGAGGCAAACCGGTCCGGGCTTAGGTATTCGGCCACAGGAACCTGCCGGGGCGAAGGCCGCAGGTACTGGCCCATCACCAGAATATCCACCTCCGCGTTCCGCAGTTCCTCCATGGCGTCAAAAACCTCCTCCGGTTTCTCACCCAACCCCAAAAGAAGGCTCGATTTGGTAAGGCCTATCCTGAGCCTTTTGGCGGCCCTCAGGGTTTCGAGGCTTTTATCGAAACCGGCTCTGGCGTCCCGAATCCTTTGGAGGGAACGGACGGTTTCCACATTGTGGGCCAGGACATCGGGACCGGCGGCGGCAATGGGGGCCAGTTCCTCTTCGGTATAATCCGGAACAAGAGCTTCCACCTTTATTCCGGGAATTCCTGATTTTATGGCGCCGATAGAAGCGGCAAAATGCCCCGCCCCCCGGTCGGCAAGGTCGTCCCTGTCCACCGAGGTGAGAACCACATATTGAAGCTCCAACTCCAGGGCTGCCTGGGCTATGGCCTCCCCCTCATCGTTTCTCAGGGGCTTCCCTTCTCCGGCGCTCCTGACGGCGCAGAAACGGCAGGAACGGGTACAGACATCCCCCATGATCATGAAGGTTGCTGTCCCCCGGCCCCAGCATTCTCCCTTGTTGGGGCACTGGGCCTCGCTACAGACCGTCCGGAGCCCCCTCTTTATCAGTATCTCGTGGACCTTTTTCGAGGTTTCTCCCGAAGGAATGCGTACCCGTATCCAGTCAGGCTTTCGCATGTTACCGTTTAATTGATCCGTCACCTTGGATTATTTCCTGAAAATTCCTTTTATCAGTCCGGGAAGCAGACTTAAGACTGCCGCAAAGGGGAGAACCAGTGCAAGAGTTACCTGATTCTGCTGCCAAAAAAAAGGCAGAAGGCGAAGCGGGAGAGAAAGCAGGCCAAAGACAAAGACATAGGACCAGAGAATCTTGACCGCCAGTTCCAGCCTGGCCCTTGTACTGGAACAATTGGTTTTGAGAAAGGCGATACCCAGGGGAAGGGCAGCCAGGAGCAGGGGATTTATAAAGATGATGTTAATGTTGTGATAGGTATAATCGTGATTGGTAAAAAAGGTCATAAAAAAAAGCACCAGTCCCGTTGCGCCGAAGAAGAGACCCAGGATGCCCTGACACAGAGCCCAGATGACTTCTGCCGCCCTCGATCCCCTGTTTCTGAAAATGAGGAGGAGACCCAAGGCAAGGGCGATAACAAGGCCCAAAGCAAATTCTTCGGGCCACTGCCGCCGGGGCGCGTCCAGAACCGGAGGGCGGCCCTGGGCGGCGTTAATAGTCTCCACCGAACTTACCAATTTTCGCTCAAGACCGCCGGAACCGGCATAACTGAACTCAGCGGCCCTTAAACCGATTTCCGCAGGCAAAAACATTTCTTCCCAGATCGTAATGGGCGTATCAATATCCTGACCCATCCAAAAGTTGAGGATCCAATCAAAGAAAGGATTGAAATAGGTATGGCGTCTAATATGCTGCCTCAGGGTGTATCGTCCCGGCGCCTCTCCATAACGGGCTTTGAATTGGCCTCCCAAAGCGGCGTCCAGAATATCCCTGATTCTGGTAGCGCAGTTATCCTTAAAATGATGATAAAAATAGTCCCTGTTTTCAGGCCGGACATTCCATTCAGCAAAAGCAGTGATCTCCTTCTTTACGGATACCGGAAGATCAAGGGTATAGAGAGTGATGGTCCGGTTGGCGGCTATGTAGTTCCCTATATTCCATTCCGCCGATGTTACCATACAGGCATACAAAAGCCGTCCAAAGGCAAAATTGGCAAAAAAGTTCTCATTTTCAAAAGAGAAAACCCCCCAGTCATAAAACCGGCTCTCTCCCGCTTCATAATCTTCAACAATGAGCCCGATATGGCCCCACCAGAAGTAAAGCTCGTCTCCGGGGCCGATAACAGCCAGCTTAAGAACCAACGGATCGGCCGCCGGTTCGCCGGTTTGGGCAAAAAGAACCGTTCCAAGGATCAAGAAAAAAAACAAAGTAAAAAAACGAAAAAAATTTAAGACTCTTGCAAAACCCGGTTGGTTTTGCATCGGCTTTCGCGGTTCCCTGCCTCTGAACCAGAGGTTCAAGGGCCGCGAAACACGCTTTAAACAGCTGCTCTTACAAAACTGAAATTTTGTAAGAGCCTCATTCGTCTTATTCAAAAGAAGCTCCCTGTGGCGCCGTACACACCCTTCCGTTTACGCCTATTGTGCACAGAAAAGAACCTTCGGACAAGACTCCGGCAAAAACTCCGCCGGCAGCAGGATTATTACCCTTTTACCGGCGAATCTTTTACTTAGCCGCCGTAGACCGCTATCATGACACCTGCGGCAATGGCGGTGCCGATGACGCCGGCCACGTTGGGGCCCATGGCGTGCATGAGGATAAAGTTACCGGGATCTTCGTCAAGGCCGACCTTATTGGAAACCCTGGCGGCCATGGGCACCGCGGACACGCCGGCGGAACCGATGAGGGGATTGATCTTCTCTTTAAGGAAGAGGTTCATAAACTTGGCTACCAGCACCCCCGCGGCGGTAGCGATGGCGAAGGCCACAAGGCCCATAACCACGATGATCAGGGATGAGGGGTTCAGGAACTTCTCCGGGGTCATCTGGCTGCCCACCCCCAGGGAGAGGAAGAGGGACACGATGTTCATCAGGTCGTTTTGGGCCGTATTGGAAAGCCGATCCACGCAGCCGATTTCCCTGATAAAGTTGCCGAACATGAGGCAGCCGATAAGAGGAGCGGCCGCCGGGATGAGGACGAGGCTCAGGGTGAACACCACCATGGGGAAGGCGATCCGCTCG
>JAISDF010000145.1 GCA_031265025.1 Spirochaetaceae bacterium | reverse complement strand
GAATCTTCAAAGCTGCTCCAGGACGGAGAGCGGGCCATGGAAGACGCCTATTCCAAAAGCATCACCCAGACGGTGGGAACCTTTCTTGTCAATGACATGGCCCAGGAATATTCGGGCGAAGACTATGAGGACGTGTACCTCAATGTGTTTAACGCCCTGAACTACTATCATCAGGGGCTGATGGAAGACTCCCTGGTCGAAATCAGGCGCCTTAACAACAAACTCCAGTATATCGCGGGCAAGTACGGCCAGATGATTACCAATCTGCAGAGGGCCGCCCTGGAGAACTCACCGGACATTCCCTTTGATCCCTCAACGGTAACGGTTAATTTTACCAATTCCGCACTGGCGCGGTATCTGGGCATGCTCTTTTACCGGGGCACGGGCCGCTGGGATGACGCGAGGATAGACCGGGACCAGGTAAAAATCGCCTTCGCGAATAATCCGGCGCTGTACGGCTTCGGCCTGCCTTCCACGCTGGATGAGGAGCTTGGTTATCCCCGGGATATGGCCCGTTTTAATGTGATAGCCTTCGCGGGACTTTCCCCGATAAAAAGCGCCAGTGAACTGCGCATTCCCGTCAGCGATTCCAACTGGGTAAAGATTTCCCTGCCGGTCATCAGTGCGCGGCCTTCCCCTGTCGGGTCCGTCAACGTTGTGTTTGATACCGGCGAACAGCTTGAGCTTGAACTCATTGAGGATATCAGCGCCGTCGCCCAGGAAACGTTCAAGCAGAAGGCGGGGATGATATATTTAAGGTCAAGCATACGTGCCATTACCAAAGGAGCGGCGGCAACGGCGCTGAGTGATTCGGGCAATTCAAATTCTTCGCTTCTTTTGGGATTCCTGACCCAGGTGTACGCCGAGGTAAGCGAACAGGCCGATCTCCGTATTTCCCGCTATTTTCCCGGCAGGGCCCTTGTGGGCGGCATTACCCTTAATCCGGGAACTTATTCCTATACCGTAAATTTTTATGATCATTCGGGCAGTATCATCCAAAGCGACCGTTTTTTGGATGTGGAAATAAACAATCAGGGCTTAAACCTGGCAGAGGTGCTATGTCTGAAATAAAATTGAATTTGAAACCCGCGCAAACCCGCGGTCCCGCTTGCGTCCGTGAACCCGTTAAAACCCGCGTGGCGGCTCAGGCCCGCGTGGCGGTTCAAATCTGCGCGTTATGCGCCGGCGTACTGTTCTGGTCCTGCGCGGGAACGCCCGACGCCCGGCCGAATCAGCGTCTTGCCGAACCCCAGTGGGTTTCAAACCCTTCTTCCGTGTATGACGAAGGCCGGTATGTCTCCGCGCTGGGTTTCGGCGGCGACCGCGCCCAGGCCGAGAAAAATGCCCTTGGCTCACTGACCGCCATTTTTGGACAAACGGTAAGGGGCGAAACCAGGGCCAGCTACCGTTATTCCGAGGCGGTGAACGGGGGCATACTTCATGAGGAAGAAGACCGGGAAATAGAAAACGACGTTAAAACTTCTTTCGCCATGGATACCCTTATCGGCGCCGAAATAAGGGATTACTGGTTTGACGGCGTGGACACCCACTATGCCGTGGCGGTGATGGAAAAGCTCAAATGCGGCATGCGGTACAATGACCTTGTTGAATCCAACGAGCGCGTTATCAGGAACCTCACCGGTCTTCCCCAGGACAGGCGCGATACCCTTGATGCCTATGCCCGTTACGCGCTTGCCGCCACCATAGCCGATGCCAACGGGGTATTTGTCAATGTACTTTCGGTGCTGAATCCGGCAAGCGCGGCGGCATTCAGGCTTACCCTGAAACGCGGCGAGGATTACCGCCTCATTCAGGGCGAAATAGCCCGGAACATTCCCATTGACGTAGTGGTGGACCAGGACCGGGACGACAGGGTGCGCGCCGCCTTTGCCGGCGCTTTTTCGGCTGCGGGTTTCGCGGCCGGTTCGGGAAACAGCCCCTACCGCATGGCCGTGTCCCTTTCCCTGAGCCCGGTTGATCTTCCCGGTAACAGCAATGAATTTGTCCGCTATATCGTCTCAGGAAAGCTCATCGAGGTAAAGACCGGGAACGAGGTCTTCCCCTTTACCATAAGCGGACGGGAAGGCCATCTGTCTTTAAGCGAAGCCGAGAACCGGGCTATACGGGTTATAGAGCAGAAAATCAGGGACGGCTTCGGCGCTGAATTCGCCGCCTACCTTGAAAGTTTATCGGCAAAGGACTAACGCGCGGCGCGCGCGGTTTTTTTCCGCTGTCGGTGTGGAGGGATAGTAGTGGCCAGTAACGGACACACGGAACAACTCATCAAGAAAAATCTTGATTTTATAAAAATACTTCCTGCCTGGGCGCAGGAGCTTTCGTATAAGTACGGTTCTAAAACCACCAATCTTTATTTGCTTCACGGAAATATCAGGGATCTTCTTCCCCACAAGATGCATGAAGGGCAGTTTATTTTTGTCCGCATCCAGGACTACATATCCGACGTGCTTTTCGGGATGCGGGACATCATTGTTTTTTATGACTGTTCAAGCGGCGTCTCTTTTTGTACGCCTGAAATGGCCAAGGATTACCAGAGGGTCATGAAGGCCCGCTTCCCCGAAGCGGTTGACGACGACCTGGTTTCTACCGATCCAGAAACGAGCTTTCCCTATCTCGAAAAGTATTTTTTGATGAATATTTCCCAGAAGAAACGCATCGTGTTCATTCTGGATTATGCCGAAACCATGGTTCCCGCGGGGGACCTTATACGGCTTTCCGACGGGGACCGCTACCGCCTTGTAACCCTGAACCGCTGGTCCCATGATCCCGTTTTTACCGGCGGGGACGTGTCGGTGATACTTCTCACCGAACATCTTGCCGATCTTTCATCGAGGCTGATCGGTTCCCCCGCCGCGGTAAAGGTCGAAATCCCCATACCCGATGAGACCGTGCGCGCAAAATTTCTCGGTTCCCTTGAAAACGCGGGCAAGCTGCTTGTGGAGCGGGGACTTAATCCCGCCCGCATAGCCTCGGTTACCAGCGGGCTTAACCTCATGAACCTGAACCGCATGGTCATGGAGAGTTATGAAGAAGACGCGCCGCTGAGCATGGAATATATCGTAAAAAAGAAAAAATCCATTATCGAAAACGAAGCTGCCGGGCTTCTTGAGTTTGTGGACACGGTCCGCGATCTTTCCCTGGTTTCGGGCCACGACTTTGTAAAAAAGCGTTTCAAGTGGGCGTCCCGGGCCATTCACCACGGGAGGCTTGACGTACTCCCCATGGGCTACCTTATAGCAGGTCCCGTGGGAACAGGAAAAAGTTTTATAGTCAGCGCCTTTGCCGGGGAAATAGGCATCCCCATGGTCAAGTTCCGCAATTTTCGTTCCAAATGGCAGGGCGACACCGAATCCAACCTGGAAAAGGTTCTCAACATACTCAAGGCTATGGCACCGGTAGCGGTGATGATAGACGAGGCCGACGCCTTTCTCGGCAGCCGCGACCAGGAAGGGGACGCGGGAACCAGCAACCGGGTCTTTGCCCAGATAACGAGTTTTATGGGCAATACCGAATACCGGGGGAAAATCATCTGGTTCCTCATTACCTGCAGGCCCGACCTTATCCCCATAGACTTAAAACGCCAGGGCCGGGCCGAAGAACACCTCGCCCTCTTTTACCCCGAATCCGATGTTGAACGGGGGGCCCTTTTTAATACCCTGGTACGCAAACTTGACCTTTCCATACGGCAGTTTTCTGTTTCGGATTTGTTTAAGAAATTCCGCCATGAATTTTCAGGCGCCGACCTTGAGGCGGTGCTCATACGCGCCAAACTCAGGGCCGCCATGAATGACCGTACCTTTGTTACCAAGGAAGACATGGAAGACGTGATGGGCGACTTTATGCCGCCGTCCTATCCCCACGAGATAGAACTGCAGAACCTTGTGGCCGTGCTGGAATGTACCTCAAAGGAAATGATTCCCAAGCGTTTCCAGAACCTTGAACGCACCAAACTGGTCCGGGACATACAGGAGCTTAAATCCCTCCTTGGGGAGCGGGGCTAGAGCAAGGGC
>JAISDF010000117.1 GCA_031265025.1 Spirochaetaceae bacterium | reverse complement strand
GCCGACAAAGCTGATGCCGCTAACAGACAGAATAAAACATAGTATGGCTTAAATATTTAGGTATACGTAATCTGCCCGGTAACGCAACAAGCACCTGGCGCTATTTCCGATAGGGGGTAGCCCCAGACTTTAGGCTGGCTCGGAGGGGCAGCCTCACTGTCCGGGTATGTCGGCGTAGCGGCCTGTGTTGTTCCAGTAGGTAAGGCCGGGTTTGCCGGCGTCCCATACGCCTTGGGCTTCCCTGAGCACGTAGGTTTCGTCATAGTATCTGCGGTCATAGGCCACATTGAGGTAAAAGGCCTGAACATAGGGCCGGACTATGACCTGTCCCCTGCCTATGGACCGCGCCCTTCTGGTTCCCTGGTAGTAGATGCGGTAGGGGCGGAGTTCGGCGGGGTCCTGGGCGAGGAAGTCCTGTTCAAAATGGCTGGGATAATACATGGGGCAGATGACGTCCACATAGGGGGCGAGGAGTTCCACTTCCTGGCCGGTGCGCGCGCCGGTGCGGTACCAGCCGTTGGCTCCGTAAATGTCAATGGAAATGGGGGCGCTGATTCTGGAGCGTACATGGCGCAGAAACGAGAGGACGGCGCTTTCCATGTCCATACCGGGGTCCTTCCAGCGGTAGACGGCGCTGGAGAGGTTCACTCCGTCGGTGGGAAAGCGTATGTAATCAAATTGAATTTCGTTGAAGCCCCGGCTTATGAGTTCTTCGGCGAGTTCGGCGGTGTATTCCCAGACTTCTTCCGAGTACGGGTCAACCCAGCGTTCATCGTAATAGGTCCGCAGTATTTCGTACTCGGGGTCGTCCGCGGGAAGTATTTCCCTGAGCTGGGGTCCCTGGTCATCGTAGCTTTCTCCGGGGGGCGCTTTTTTGCGCCTTGTGTCGTAGTAGCCCAGCCAGGGTTTATTGGCACTGTCCCATACCGCGTATCTGCCGTTGTCCCGCCTGGCAAGTTCAGGGTCCTTGAAGACCACGATGCGGGCAACGAGGTATATGTCCCGCGCTTTCATGGCGGCGACAAAGCGGTCGAGGTCCACGGGCCGGAATACTCTTCCTCTTGAAAGCAGGGCCTGGTTACGGGGGGTGAAGCGGAGTCTGCCGTAATCATCCTTCATGTCGATGACCGCCATGTTGAGTTTCTTTTCCGACAGGGTTCTCAGGTAGGGGGCCAGGCTGCCATCGTCCATGGCGTGGTTCGCGGGGATGTACAGGCCCTCCCTGCCCAGGGCTTCCTGTTGTTCCGCCTGGGTGTTTTCCCTGAGGAGCCAGAGTTCCGAGAGGCCGAAGCCGCCGTTAGGCGGCAGGGCGTAGAGGCAGTTTAATTCCGAGCCGATGGCGCTTCCCGCCCGGGAAAAAAGGTTGAAGAGGTCCAGACGGCTGGTGACGCCCTGTCCCGCGCGGTCGAGTTCGGCGATTTCGCCTTCCCGTACAAAGCGTATGCTTTGCGCTGAAACCGCGAGGGAATCGGCGGTTCCAAAATCCGCGCCGTCCGACCAGAGGGCCGTAAAGGTTTTTGTTTCCCAGTCGAGGCGGTATATTCTTCCCCTGAATGTCTGGGAAACAAAAATTTCGCTCTGGCCGGGAAGCGCGGGGGGAACAAAGACGGCAATATCCGATACTTCGTCGGGATTGCCGGTAGTCTCCATGGTTTCAAGGCCCTGGTTAAGTTCTTTCCATTCTGAACGGGGCTTGTCCGCTTCGATATAATGAAGGCCGTAGGTGCTGTGCGAGACAAAGACAATGAGATCTTCCCCGGAATCCCGCGAAGAGGGGCCTGACAAGGACGGCATGGACGCCGCGGCAACGGCCTTGATGCCGTTGGTTCTGTAGGGCGGCATGCCGAGGCTGCGCCAGTTCTGTCCGGCGTCGCGGCTCAGGTACACCGCGTCCTTGACCGCGCAGACCAGTATATCGGGATTTTGCGGATGCACTTCCAGGTCCTTGATTTCCTGAACCGCCGGTATAAAGCTCTTTGTTCCCCCTTCAAAAACCTTGATGGTCTTGACCGGAAGCCCCCGGTTCCTCGATTCCCAGGTGAGGAGGTCCCGGGATACGCTTATGCCCTGATCGCCCAGTATGGCCCAGTAGGTTCCGGCGGAGAGAATTTTTTTGACCTGTCCTCCGGTCCAGACAGCGCCGGCCGCGCCGTAGCGGTTAATGCCGTAAAGGCCCTGGGCTGTTCCGGCAAGATAAATCCAGGAATTCTGGGCGGCCAGAAAAGGGCCGCATAAAAAAAAGAAACAGGCGCAGATGAGCAGGCGCCGGGGTTTTTTTGTGGTGATCATGGACCACATATTAGTGTATACTCAGGATGTTTGCTATACTGGATTTTGAAAGGATACAGTGCGGCGCACAGAGGAGTCATAGTGGAAAAAAGCCTGACCAAAAGGTTCGGTATACTTACTGCCGGCGGCGATTGTCCGGGCTTAAACGCGGCAATACGGGGCGTCTGCAGGGCGGCCCAGGACAAATACGGCATGACCGTAGTCGGCATAGCCAACGGGTTTCTCGGCCTGATTAACCGGGAGACCAGGGTCCTTGAATCCAAGGATTTTTCCGGCATACTTACCAGAGGCGGCACCATACTGGGGGCAAGCAGGGAAAAGCCCTTTAAGGACAGGTCCCCCTATCCCTATAATCTTGAAAACGACAAGGTTGAAATCATCAAGGAAAATTACCGGCAGCTTAAACTTGACTGCCTTGTGGTACTCGGCGGGAACGGAACCCTGTCCACGGCTTTCAGGCTTGCCCGTGAAGGGCTCAATGTGCTGGGGCTCCCCAAAACCATAGACAATGATATTGAAGGGACCGACCGTTCCTTTGGGTTCAGTTCGGCGGTAGACATAGGGACCCAGGCCATAGACCGCCTCCATTCCACGGCGACAAGCCACGGCAGGGTGATGGTGCTTGAGGTGATGGGCCACAAGACAGGCTGGCTTGCCCTTTATTCGGGAATAGCCGGCGGCGGCGATATCATCATCATGCCCGAATTTCCCTATGACATTAAGGCCATAGCCAGGCACCTTGACGAGCGGGCCCAGGACGGAAAGAGCTTTTCCATTGTGGTGGTGGCCGAAGGCAGCCTCTCCGCCGGGGAAGCCCTGATGGATAAAAAAGAAAGAAAAAAATCCAGGGAACGCATGGCCTTTCCTTCTATCGGGTACAAGCTCGCCAGGGAGATAGAAGACGAGACCGGCGTGGAAACCAGGGTCACGGTACTCGGCTACATACAGCGGGGAGGCATGCCCGGCGCCGCCGACCGTGTGCTGGCCACAAGCCTTGGCACCGCGGCGGCCGATCTTCTTGCCCGGGGCGAGTACGGCCGCATGGTGAGCATCAGGGGCGACCGCATTGATTCGGTGGATTTAAGCGTTCCCGCCGGCGAAACCAGGACCATACCCGAAGACTACTATATGCTGGACACAGCCGTCTCTGTGGGGACCTGCCTGGGGGTTTAGGAGCGGGTATCTCCGTCATTCCTTCCAGTGGCCCGCTTTCTGTATCTTGAGGTTGCGGTAGCGGACCAGGACTTCCGGATTGCGGCCGCAGAGACCGGCAAGATCGCTTACCAGTATGTCCTTGATGGTCTTTGCCGTGGCGCCGGGATCGCAGTGTGCGCCGCCTTCGGGCTCGGCGATGATGCCGTTTATCACCTTGAATTCAAGCAGATCGGAACTGGTTATTTTAAGCATCGCCGCGGCGTCCTTGGCCCTGGTGGCGTCCCTGAGCAGTATGGAAGCGCAACCTTCCGGGCTGATTACCGAATAGATGGCGTTCTCAAGCATGTAGATTTTGTCGCCTACCGAAATGCCCAGGGCGCCGCCTGAACCGCCTTCGCCTATGATGACGCAGATGATGGGTGTTTTAAGCTGGCTGAAATCCCTGAGGTTATGTGCTATGGCTTCGCCTATGCCCCGCTCCTCCGCGCCGAGTCCGGGATAGGCCCCCGCCGTGTCCACGAAGGTAATGATGGGCCGCCGGAATTTTTCGGCTTCCCTGGCGAGGCGCAGGGCCTTGCGGTAGCCTTCGGGATTTGCCATGCCGTGGTTGCGGCGCATGTTCTCCTTGAGGGTGCGGCCTTTCTGGCTGGCGATGACAGTAACCGGCCTTCCGTCCAGAAAGCCGAGGCCGCCTATTATGGACGGGTCGTCGCCGTAGCAGCGGTCCCCGTGGAGTTCCATAAAATTGTCAAAGATACGGTTAATATAATCAAGCGAATAGGGCCGTTCGGGATGCCGTGCAAGCTCGACCCGCTTCCATGTTGCCTCGGTACGGGAACCTGCCAAAATTTTCTTTTCAAGCTGGGCCAGTTCTTCCCTGGCGTCAAGACCCGACGCTTCGGCAAGGGTCCTGAATTCCTGTAGTTTCTTTTTCAGTGTTTCGGTATTCATACATCCTCCGGCCTTGACGGAGTGTTGCCGCATCCGCTTCTATGAAGATCGATTAGCGCGGCAAGGGTTCTGCGCTGATCCTTGCGGGGAACAATCATGTCGGTAAATCCCTTTTCAAGTTGAAATTCGGCTTTCTGAAATCCCTCAGGCAGAGTCTGCCGTATGGTCCCTTCAATAACCCTGGGACCGGCAAAGCCGATGAGGGCGCCGGGTTCGGCCATGATGATGTCGGCCAGCATAGCGAAGGACGCGGTAACGCCTCCTGTCGTGGGATCGCAGAGCACCACAAAGAAGGGAACGCCCGCCTTGTCCAGTTCCGCCGCCGCGCTTGAGGTCTTTGCCATCTGGAGCAGGGAGAAGATTCCTTCCTGCATGCGGGCCCCTCCCGAATTGGTGTACAGGATGACCGGAAGTTTTTCTTCGGCCCCTTTGCGAAGGGCCCTGCTTACCTTTTCTCCCACCACGGAACCCATGGAGCCTCCCATAAAATTGAAGGACATGAGGCCGAGTATGGCGGCTCTGCCCTCTATGGCGCAGGTCCCGGTGATAACCGCGTCTTTCATCCGCGCCTTGGCCTCGGCTTCCGAAAGTTTTTCCTCATAGCCCATGAGGTCTATGGGATTAAGGGAACTGAGGGTGGCGGAAATTTCGCTGAAACTTCCCGGATCGGTAAGATAGGCTATACGTTCCACAGGCTCCATGCGGTAATGGAAGCCGCAGCCCGGACAGGTATTGAGTTCTGTTTGTATGGCTTCATCCTGATACTGGGCCCCGCAGGCAGGGCAGGGTTCCGGGTGTATTTTCTCGGCTTCTTCGCCGGTGTTATTCGACATGTTCTGTTTCCTTTTCCATGTTTTGATAATACGAAGTCCCGAAATTTCCCGAACGGAAAACAGGGTCTTCAATAATACGGAGCTGCCGCTCCCTGTTGGTTTTGACGCCTTCGATAACAAGCTCTCCAAGGGCCCGTTCCATGCGGTGTAACGCCCTTTCCCTGTCCGGGGCATGGACAATGAGTTTGGCTATCATGGAATCATAGTAGGGAAGAACAGCATAGCCCCGGTACAGGAAAGAATCAAAACGCACGCCGGGGCCTCCGGGAATTTCGAGGCGGCTTACGGTTCCGGGAGAGAGGGCGTTGATTCTGCATTCCATGGCCCAGCCCTCAAGGCGCGGGTTCTTGATTTCTTCCGTCGTGTTTCCCGTACAGGCCAATAGCTGCGCCCGTATGATGTCCATGCCGGAAACCATCTCGCTCACCGGATGTTCAACCTGAACCCTGGCGTTGACTTCCATAAAATAAAAGCTGTTTCCCTCGACAAGGAATTCTATGGTGCCCGCTCCCCTGTAGCCCAGTTCACGGAACATTTTTACCGCGCCCCTGGTCATGCGTTTTCTCATACTTAAATCTACGCCGGGGGAGGGGCTTTCTTCTATCAGTTTCTGGTGGTTTTGCTGAACCGAACAGTCCCGTTCCCCAAGAACCGCCACCGAGGAACCGGCGATGATCTGAAGCTCCACATGGCGGGGATTTTCCAGATAGCGCTCGATATACACAGAGCCGTCGGAAAAATTCGCCTCGGCTTCGGCCTTTGCCAGGGAAAGATTCGCTCCAAGTTCGGAGGGTGAGCGGACTATGCGCATGCCCTTGCCGCCGCCGCCCGATGCCGCCTTGATGATTACCGGATAGCCAAGATTCCCGGCGGCCTTTTTTGCTTCGTCCTCTCCGGCAACGGCCCCCTCGGTTCCCGGCGTTACCGGCAGGCCGAAACGCTTTGCCGTAAGCCGGGCCCTGACCTTGTCGCCGAGCAGTTCTATGACCTCGGGATCGGGGCCGATAAACACAAGCCCCCTGTCCCTGACCATGCGGGCAAATTCGGCGTTTTCTGAAAGAAAGCCGACGCCGGGATGTATTGCCTCGCAGCCGGTGTTCAGCGCCGCCATGATGAGGTTGTTCCGCACAAGATAACTTTGGGCCGAAGGAGGGGGGCCTATGCAGACCGCCTGATCGGCAAGGCGTACATGAAGGCTGTCCCGGTCGGCGGTGGAATAAACCGCCACGGTCCCTATGCCCATTTCCCTGCAGGTCCTGATGATCCTGACGGCGATTTCTCCCCTGTTGGCGATTAAAAGACGTTTAATCAAAACCTGTCCTTCATAAGCCCGGCGTTAAACACGTTCCACCCTGAACAGGGCCTGGCCGTACTCTACCAGGTCTCCGCTTTTTGCTTTGACCTCAAGTATCTCACAGTCGAATTCGGCTTCCAGATGGTTCATCATCTTCATGGCTTCCAGTATGCAAAGCGTTTCCCCGGCCTTTACCTTTGCGCCTGCAGGCGCAAAGGGTTTCGCGTCGGGATCGGAGGAAGCGTAAAAGGTCGCCACTATGGGGCTGGTGATGAGTTCCCCTTCGGCGGCAGCGCCGGGCAGGACGAGCCTGAGACCTGAGTCTTCGGCGCGGCCTTCGGCATCGCGGGCTTCTTCGCCGTGGGCTCCGCCGCGTTCTCCGTTGCCGCGTTCTCCGCCTGATCCGCAAACGCCTCTCCCGGCGGAGAAGGCCCCGGCCTTGCGGAGTTTGAGGCCGGAACTGTTTTCGTTCAATTCAAATTCAACTATAGAACTGGAATTGAATTTGTCCATGATGGTTAGTATGGTTTTTTCATCCATAATACAATGCCCTCCTAGGCGGGTATGCCGGAAGGATCAACATCGGCTTCATAATCCACGCCGGCCACATCAAAGCCGTGGGCCTCAAGAAAATCGTGCTTAAAACCCGCTATATCTGTTTTTTCATGAATGTTCTCTTCGGTGATGCTTTCCATTCTTTTTGCCGTTTCTTTCTGAACATCCTCCCGCATTTCCCTGTCGTCTATCCTGATGCGGCCGGCCTCATCAACAGGAACCCTGGCCGGATCAAGGGCCGCGCCTTCGGCGTAGAGCCTTTCCTTGTAGAGCCGGATAATCTGCTCTATGCAGTCCTCGTGCAGGCCCTTTTCTTTCATAACTTTGAACAAGGTTGAAACATACAGGGGTATGATGGGAATCACCGCGCTGGCCCTCGTAACCAGGGCCTTGTTGACCGAGACCCATGCGGCCCCGCCCCGGCTTTCCAGGGTTTTGCCTATGGCTTTGGCGGCCCGTTCAAGGTCTTCCTTGGCCCGCCCTATGGTTCCGTTTTTGTAAATGGGCCAGGAAAATTCGGGCCCCAGATAGGTATAGGCCACGGTCTTTACCTTTGGCGCAAGTGTCCCCGCTTTGTCTAAGGCGGCCATCCAGCGCTCCCAGTCCTCGCCGCCCATGACCTTGATGGTATGGACTATCTCTTCTTCCGAAGCCGGTTCCGCCGAGGCTGCGCCGAATTTGCCGCTCATCATGTCAACCGTAAGGCCCGAATAGCGCTGTCCTATGGGCTTGATTACCGAACGGTACAGGGTCCCGTCCACAGGATCGGTCCGTACCGGAGAGGCCAGGGAATAGATGACGAGGTCGACTTTGGGCTCAAGTCCCGCCCCTGCCGCAAGTTCCCTTATGGCTTTGACTGTCTTCTCCTTCATGTCGTCGGAAAAGGCGTCCCCGTCAAGGGTAAGGGAAGCAAGGCCGGCCTTTTTCGCCTCCCTGTCAAAGGCAAGGTTATTGTACCAGCCGGGCGTACCGGGCTTGGTAGGGCTGCCGGCCTTTTCAAAGGAAACCCCCACCGTAGCCGCGCCGTAGCCAAAGGCCGCGGCAATGCGGCTGGAAAGGCCGTACCCTGTGGAACAGCCTATGACAAGCGCCAGGCGGGGCGCGCCCTGGGGAGCGGCTTTTCCCGCGTCCGGGCCCGGCTTTCCACCGGAAAGATTTTTAACCGTGTAATCTATGCAGTTCTTCACGGTTTTGGCGCAGCCCGCCGGATGACTGTTGATGCAGATATTATTCCGTACCATAGGTTTGATATTCATGCGTTATTCTCCCCGGGGACTTACAAGGCAGAGCCATTCGGCCTGCGCGGCAAGTTCGTCCCCCACATAGGCCATGCCGGCCTGTTTAATCATTTTTGATGACACCCTGAGATTAACCACTTCGGAACGCAGCGTTTCGCCGGGTCTCACCTGGCGGCGGAACTTTACCTTGTCCGCCGTAGCGAGAAAGAAAAGGGCATCCCCTCCCAGCTTGCCGAGCTTTCTGAGTCCCGCCCCGCCTGACTGGGCCATGGTCTCGATGAGTATGACGCCGGGGACCACGGGGTATTGGGGAAAATGTCCGGCAAAGAAAAATTCATCTTTGGTAAAGGTATGAACGGCAATTATTTTTTCATCATCGGCTTTGAGTATTTCGTCCACAAAGAGAAAGGGCGTCCTGTGGGGCAGAAGGTCTTTGATTTCGGCGTTCATGAATATCTCCTGAAAACTACCACGCCGTTATGGCCGCCGAAACCCAGGGAACCTGACGCCGCCGCGTCTATGCGGCCTTCCTGAGCCTTGAGGGGAACATAGTCCAGGTCGCACTGGGGATCGGGATTTTCAAGGTTAATGGTCGGCGGGAAAAAGCCCCCGTTAATCGCAAGTATGCAGGCTATGGCCTCAAGTCCGCCGGCTCCGGCTATGCAGTGGCCGGTCATGCTCTTGGTGCTGGAGACTTTAAGTTTATAGGCATAATCGCCAAAGGCGCACTTGATCATTTTTGTTTCTGTCGGGTCATTGATTTCGGTACTGGTTCCGTGGGCGTTGTAATAGTGAATTTCTTCGCCCTTCATTCCGGCGTCTTCCAGGGCAAGCGTGATGGCCCTGCCGCCTCCCTGACCCGAAGGCTCGGGGGCGGTGATGTGGTAAGCGTCCGACGTGGCGCCGTAGCCCGCGAATTCGGCGAGTATCTTCGCGCCCCGCGCTTTGGCGTGGTCCTCGCTTTCGAGTATCAATATGCCGGCGCCCTCGCCGAGGACAAAGCCGTCCCTGTCGGCGTCAAAGGGCCGCGAAGCCTTTTCCGGCTCATGACAGCGCTTTGACGAAAGGGCCTTGAGCATCTGAAAGCCGCCTATGGCAAAGGGAACAATGCAGGCTTCGGTTCCGCCTGAGATGACCGTGTCGCAGCGGCCTGAGCGTATCAGGTCCAGGGCCTGCCCCAGGGCGTCGGTGCCCGATGCGCAGGCGGTAACCTGGGTATAGGAAGGTCCCCTAGAGCCGAAGATCATGGAAAGATTTCCCGCGGCCTCATTGCCTATCATCATGGGAACCGTAAGGGGCAGCATGCGCCGGGGTCCCGCGCCGAAGAGCTTGCGGAACGATTCGCTGACGATCTCAAAGCCCCCTATGCCGTTGCCCAAAACTATGCCGGTGCGTTCAGGATTGACTGAAAGCGTGCGCCTTCCTTCTTCCCCGTCCTTGAGGAGCTCCGCCTGTTCCAGAGCCTGGGCGGCCGCAGCCGCGGCAAACTGGGAAAAGCGGGCCATCTTCCGGGCGTCTTTTTTATCTATCCATAGTGAAGGGTCAAAATCCTTAACCTCACCGGCTATGGTTACATCAAAGCCCGTGGTGTCAAAGCTGGTGATGGTCCCTATGCCGCTTTTTCCCGCCCTGAGGGCCGAGGAAAAATCGGACGCCGAGTTGCCTATGGGCGAAATGGCCCCCATCCCGGTAATGACGACTCTGGTTTTCATACTACTCCTCCGGTTCACATGAACATGCCGCCGTCAACGGCAAGAACTTGTCCTGTTATATACGCCGCCGCGTCAGACGCGAGGAACAAGGCTGCCTGGGCTATATCCTCAGGCTTTCCTATACGCTTAAAGGGAATATGTTCCAGGAGCTTTTCCCGCGCGTCAGGCGAAAGCTCCGCTGTCATGTCCGATTCGATATAGCCCGGCGCTATGGCGTTGACCCTTATGCTCCGGCCGGCGAATTCCAGGGCCAGGGATTTGGTCAGGGCTATGAGGCCGGCCTTGCTGGCGGCATAATTCGCCTGGCCGCCGTTGCCGTGTATGCCCACCACGCTTGCCATATTGATGATGGCTCCTGCCCTGCGGCGTATCATGTCCCTGCCCAGGGTGCGGGCTATGAGAAACGCGGCGGTAAGGTTTACGTCCAGCACCTTCTGAAAATCAGCGAGGCTCATCCTCAGGGAAAGATTATCCCTGGTGATGCCCGCGTTATTTACCAGTATGTCAAAGCCTCCGGCTTCTTTTACGTTTCCGTCTATGAGGGCCTCAAGGCCGGAAAGCTCCCCAAGATCGGCGCTTATCCAGTGAAGCGCCCCCCCGGACCTGTCTGTTCTTTCTTTCAGATCAGGAGGCTCCCTGGTTCCCAGCCCCCAGACCTCGGCGCCGTTTTCAAGAAAGGTATCGGCTATGGCCCTGCCTATGCCACGGGAAGCCCCGGTTACAAGGGCCTTTTTATGTTCCAGAATCATTGTACGCCTCCCGCGTTTTCCGGCAGGGAGAGTGCCTCCAGCCGGTCAACTTCTTCCACTGTTCCCGCCCCAAGGCAGGGGAGGGGAGAGCCTGTATCCTTCCAGAGACCCTGAAGGGTTTTGCCCGGCCCTGTCTCAAGGAGTATGTCCGCTCCCGACGCCGCGATGGTTTCTTCTTCGTCGATCCAGCGCACCGGCGCGCTTATCTGCCTGAGCGCAAGCTCCTTTATTTCGGCCCCTGACGCGGCCGCTTTCCCCGAAACATTGGAGTAAAAGGGAATACGGGGATCGTTAAACGCAACC
>JAISDF010000085.1 GCA_031265025.1 Spirochaetaceae bacterium | reverse complement strand
AGGCAGGGATGCCCGCTCCGTATAAAGGCCCTGGCCCTGCGGGCCCTTTCCATTGACGCGGAGAAAAACTTCGGCCTGGATCAGGCCCTTGCGTATACCGGCGAAGCTCTCGCCCTGCTTCCCCCTGACCGGGAAAACGGCCTTCCCCGCGCCCCGGCCCTTCCCCCAGGGCTGAGGGAAGATCTTGAAAGACGGAGGGAGCGGCTTCTCAACAGGCGGGAAACTCTGGGATGAGGACGTGACCGGTTTCAAACTTCAAATTTGAAACCGCCTTATTGCTTAGTCTTTTTTGAAACTACAATACCGCTTAGTCCTTTTTGAAACTGTTTTTTATCCGGGCAAAGTAGCCGCCGGCTTCTTCGTCCTGGTCAACGGTTTTTTCTTCTTCCCAGTTTTCGATAAGATGGGCGGGAATCTCGGCGAGAAAAGGGGAGGGGACGCAGTCAATGACATCCTTGAGCCTCCTTCGTTTTTTGCAGCCCGAGATATAGAGCTTGTCCCTGGCTCTGGTAAGGGCCACATAGAAAAGCCTTCTTTCTTCCTCAAGGGGATTGAAATCCCCGTCTCCGTCCTCAATGCTTCTGGTATGGGGCATGATGCCGTCTTCCGCGCCGGCTATAAAGACCACGGGAAATTCGAGCCCTTTGGCGGCATGTACGGTCATGAGGTTGACCTTGCCCCTGTCGGCGTCATCATTACCGTCGTCCCTGGTGATGAGGCTTATGCGGTTAAGATAGGCGTAGAGGCCGGGATCAAAATTATCGGGGTCCCTTTCCCAGTATTCAATGGACCTGACCAGGTATTCAATATTGGCGAATTTCCATCTGGCTGTTTTTTCGTTTTTGCTGTACTCGGTAACAAGATAGGACCAGTAATCAATGCGGTCGACCAGGGCCCGGACCTTCTGTGAAAGCGCCCAGCCTTTGGGAATTTCTTTTCCGGGAAAAAGTTCCGATTTTAGAAAATTTATAAGGTTCATGAACTCGTCAATATCCCCGCTGTGCTGGGTTCCGCTTACATGTACGCGGCCCAGGGCGTCCCAAAGGGTGCCGTGGTTCCGCTTTGCCATATCGCTGAGAGTTGCTATGGTGGTCTTGCCTATGCCCCTCCGGGGTGTGTTGATAATTCTGAGGAGGTTAACGTCGTCATTGCTGTTGGCGACAACCCTGAGGTAGGAAATAATATCCTTTATTTCCTTGCGCTGAAAAAAACTGGTTCCCCCAGAGACCTTGTAGGGTATGTTTCCGGCAAGAAAGGCTTCTTCTATGGGACGGGTCATGAAGTTGGTTCTGATGAGTACGCCGAAATCCCCGTAGCCAAGCCCTTCTTCCATCATGAGGGCCTTGATCCGTGACGCGATAAAATCAGCCTCGTCGTTTTCGTTTTCCGGGCAGGAGAGAATTATGGGCCTGCCCCCGCCGTTGCCCGACCAGAGTTTTTTGTCCTTGCGGTTGGTGTTATGGGCTATGACCCCGTTGGCGGCTTCCAGTATGGTTGTGGTAGACCGGTAGTTTTGTTCCAGTTTGATTTCCTCGGTCCCCGGAAAATCCCTTTCAAAGGCAAGGATGTTTTCGTAATTCGCCCCCCGCCAGGAATAGATGGACTGATCGTCGTCTCCCACGACGCAGACATTGCTTGTACCCCCGCCGCCCGGATGGGCAAGAAGTTTCATGAGGCGGTACTGGGTGTAATTGGTATCCTGGAATTCGTCAACCATGATATAGCGGTAGCGTTTTCTGTATTTTTCCCTGATTTCGGGCCGCGTTTCAAAAAGTTCTATGGGAAGAATCAAAAGGTCGTCAAAGTCAAGGGCGTTAAATACCTTGAGGCTGCTCTGGTATTCGCGGTATGTCTTTTCAAACCTGTCGTCGCCTGATCCGCCGTCATGTATCCATCTTGTCCTTCCGGTTTTGATGTTGGAGAAAAGCTGGCCCAGGGCGTACATGTCCGTCCCGTCGGGGGAAAGCCCGCTCTCCCGCAGGCAGTCCCTGATGAGCTGCCCCCGGTCGGTTTCATCATAGATTGAAAAATTCTTTCTGTAGCCCAGAGCCTCGATTTCTTCCTTGAGTATTTTTACCCCGAAGGCATGAAAGGTACTTACCGTAAGGCTCTGGAGTTTCTTTCCGGTAAGCTCCCTGACGCGGATTTCCATTTCCCGCGCGGCCTTGTTGGTAAAGGTAAGGGCAAGTATGGACGACTGGGTTATGCCTTTTTTCAGCATGTGGGCTATCCGGTAGGTGATGACCCTGGTCTTTCCCGAGCCTGCCCCGGCTATGATAAGCACCGGCCCTTCCAGGGTTTCTACCGCCCTGAGCTGGGGGCCGTTGAGTTCGAGCATAAAAAATTAAATTCCTTTGACGAAGAAGTGCAGGGCCCCTATGCCAAGACGCGCCACCAGGGTAACAATGGCGCCGGCGATGAACACGCCGAGCGCTACCGCCCCCAGGGTCTTCCCCCTGCCGAGACCCAGTATCCACGCGCCCAGGGTTCCTGTCCAGGCGCCGGTGAGGGGAAGGGGTATGGCCACAAAGATTGTTACTCCCAGCCAGCCCCATTTTTCCACGCCCCCCCGGAGCTTTTCCCTTGACCGTTCCACAAAACGGTCAAAAAGACGCCGGTACCATGAAAAACACGGTTTTTCGGCCAGTTTGAGGAAGAATTTATGCAGGGTCGAAAGAAAGACCCAGCAGGCCGGGGCGGCCAGAGTATTGACCAGGGCGGCGAAAGGATAGGCCAGGTACCAGGGCATACCCTGGGCCAGGGCAAAAGGGATGCCGCCCCGCAGCTCGGAAATGGGCAAAAAGGACAGAAATCCGGTCCAGAAAAACACAAGGCTGATATTCACAGGGTCTACTATAAACGTCAAAGGCTTTTGGGAAAAGGGGGCTTTCTTAACACGGCGTTTTTCCGCCCTGTTGAAAAAGACTGTGTTCTGGTATAGTATATGAACCGATCTCAGATCAGGAGGCGCTTTATGTCAGATGTGGCCGGAATCAATGACGGGGAAACCTATATAGATATTGAAGAAGGTCTCAAGCGGGTTATGAACAACAAAAAGCTGTACGTAAAACTTCTTGGGAAATTCAGGGATGAGACCAGACTTGACGACCTTTTGGCCGATATTGCCGGGGGCGGCATGGAAGACGCCAGGGTCAAGGCCCATACCCTCAAGGGGGTTTCGGCCAATCTGTCGCTGAAGTATCTGTTCCTTAAAGTCCAGGAGCTCGAAGCCCAAATCAAGGAAGGCCGGGCGGACCCTGCCCTGGTAGAAACTGTCAAAACCGCTTTTTCCCGGACACTGGACGACATAGAGAAGGTAATAGTGCAATATGGGAACGCCTGACGCTAAAACACCTGTAGTATTGGTCGTTGACGATGTGGAAATGAATATCCTCATCCTTGAGGAAATTCTCAAGAACGATTACCATGTTCTGAGCGCCGGCAACGGCAGGCAGGCCCTTGAAGTTATACGCCATGCCCCTGTTTTACCTAAGATTATTCTTCTCGATGTTGAAATGCCCGAGATGACCGGCAGGGAAATGTTTGACATACTCAAGTCCGACGAGGCCTTTAAGCGCATTCCGGTTATTTTTATCACCGCCGAGAACGATTCCGAAAGCGAACTTCTTGCCGCCGGGGCGGTGGACTTTATTTCAAAGCCCTTTCTTCCCGAGATTGTAAAACTCAGGGTTAAAAACCAGATTGAACTGAAAAACTACAGCGACAGCCTTGAGGAAATGGTAGCCGAAAAAACAGCCGAGGCAACAGCCACACTGGACAACGCCCTCCAGGGACTTGCCAACGTCATTGAACACCGGGATCTGGAATCAGGCAGTCATGTCAAGAGAACCCAGTTGTACTGCAAGGCCCTGATTGATTATCTTATAGGTTCAAATTCGGTGTACACGGAGGAACTCAAAAAAGAGGACCCTGACATCATAGTCAAGGCCATGGCCCTCCACGATGTCGGCAAGATAGCCATACCGGACCGCATACTGCTCAAGCCGGGGAAACTTGATCCCGATGAATTCGAAATCATGAAGACCCACACCACACGGGGCAAGGAGATAATCGCCGAACTCGGCGACGTAAACAGTTCCCTGTACCTCAGGCACTGCGAGGATATATGTTACGGCCACCACGAGCGCTGGGACGGAAAGGGCTATCCCCAGGGACTTTCCGGCGAAAAAATTCCCCTTGCCGCCCGTATCGCTTCCCTTGCCGATGTGTATGACGCCCTGGTCAGCGCCAGGGTCTACAAGGCCGCGTTCTCCTATGACGACGCGATACGGATCATCGTAGAAGGCAGGGGAACCCAGTTTGACCCCGTGCTTACCGACGCGGTGTTCAACATAAAGAAAGAATTTATCGGCATATCGGAGCGGTACAAGTAGCCGCCGCCTTGAGGGGTACATGACAAAGCCGGCTTTATGGAGTATACTGGGACTGTATGGGCGGTATGAAACCGCCCATAACCCGGGGGTGCACCGGTTTCGACTGGTACGGTTCGGGGTGCAGGCTGCAGGTGGAGTGCCGATCTCCTGATTCGGCAACAATTTAACTGCCAACAACGACAGTTACGATTACGCCTTAGCGGCGTAACCGCGTGGAACCCTTCCGCCGCCTTGAGGAAGGGCTTCCGCGTCGCAATCGAGGCTGGCCGATCCCCGGTTCCGGACGGGGTGAGGCGAGAAACTCCCGGAATACGGACGGGCCGCGTGCCGCGCAGCCAAGCCCGTCCCGACAATATAATGCGCGGCTAAATCTGTAGAAGCCTGTATTCCGCGTATTAGGACGCGGGTTCGATTCCCGCCACCTCCAAAACGGTGTAAAAAAGCAGCCGGTGTTTTCCGGTACGGCGCATCCGTAAAAGCCGCCGCCAAAGGTATATTGAGATTATGGCCTTGCTTGATCCGTATGAAGAATCGCTGCTTGCCGAAGCGCTGGATTTTTTGCGGGAGGAGTTTCCCGGGGAAGTTTCCCGGGTGCGGGAACGGTTTGACTGTGTCCGCCAACTGGCTGAGGCCATTAACCGCTTTCCCAGGGTAGAAGGCGTTCAGCGGATAGGGGACATGGTCCGGGATGAGCGCAACCTGATTTCCGTCCTTGAAAAAACATCCCCTTCTTCCCGGCTGCTTCACATGCCGACCAGAATAGTCGCCGCCCGCGGCCTCCTTGTGGCCAAGTCCCACGCTTTTTCCCTGTTGCCCCTTTTGACAAGCTCACATCCTGAACTCCAGGCTTCCATACGCCGGGTGATTTTTTCAATCATCTGCGTACTCATGGCCGAGGATGTGTATATATCCTGCCTCAAGGAGGAAAGTTTCAGCCAGAAAAAAAAGGATGAACTTTCCAATGATCTTTTTCTCCTTTGGAATTCGGGAAGCGATCCCCGCTCAAGCCATTACGCACCGGCGCTGGAAGAACTTTGGAAGGCCCGCAACAGTTCGCCGCCGTCTTTTGGAACCATGGAAGGCTCAAGCGAACTGATACGCATTTCCATGGATATTGAACACACGTGGCAGGATTTTATCGTCCAGCGTATTAACCATGATCAGACCCGCTGGGCTCTTGAGGAATTTCTTTTCGGCCTTTCCTACGAAGAAATAACGGAACTGCGGGCAAGGCTGCGGCGTTTCGGCATCAGCGCCGTAAGCTACCAGGAAGTTCCCTCGTTTTTGGAAGGCGGTCCGGCGTATACCAAGGTCGTGTCCAACGATCCCAGGGCCATCTATGATTTTTATGTGGACCGCAGGGACGCGGCCTTTATGAGAAAGCGTACCGGCGCGCGGGGCCCGGAAAACACCCTTGAGGAATTATACCTGAAATACCATATTGCCCTGGAATGAGAGGGGTGAATGCGGGATGGTCCGAACTTCCCGCCGGGTCCTTGTTACACGACGGTTTTTGGAGGCTGCTTTACCGCGACCCCCCTGGGGTCGTGCGGGGAGTCAGCGCTGCCTGTTTCGGCATTGCCGGCCGGAGCTAACGCCGGGCTTGGCGCGGGCTCCTCGGGCGCTTCCGTTTTGAAAAGGCCGTCCGGGACAGGCTCTCCCTTTTCCAGGGCGCCGCGCAGTACGAGGGCAAGCTCATTGCCGGCGCGCTTTTCGTTCTCTTCGGTTTTTTCGATAAGTTCCCGTATCCCCGAGTACATTTCGTCTATGCCCTTTTTGGTTTTTTCCGAAAGGTCCTGTATTTCAGGGACCGAAGGGCCGAAAGAATTCCGCTGTTCAGCCAGTTCCGCCGCGCTGTCTTGCATGGCATGGGCCAGGTCAAGGGCGCCCCGCAGGGAACGCCGTATCCCGCCGCCGCTTTCCCCGCCGGAAAGAGCGCCCGCGCTTATGGCGCCCATGTCTTCGGAAAAAGCGCCTATTTTCCCGGTGATGCC
>JAISDF010000050.1 GCA_031265025.1 Spirochaetaceae bacterium | reverse complement strand
TCTTCGGGCTTGAGCCTGAGACTTTCGATGACCGAGGTTATCGGAATGGAATAAATCTCGGTTCCGACCCTGACAAGGAGGCCCTGTATAATGGCCAGGGTAAGGGGCAGCTTTATGGTAAATTTGGTGCCCTTGCCCTGCTCGGAACTGACGGTAACAATGCCGTTGAGTTTTTCGATCTGACGGCGTACCACATCCAGCCCCACGCCCCGGCCGGAGATGCTGGTAATCTGCTTGGCTGTGGAAAAACCGGGCTCAAAGATCAGGTTGTAGGCTTCCACGTCGGAAAGCACCTTGTTGGGGCTGATAATGCCCCGTTCCACGGCCTTGGCCTTGACAGCGTCCACATCTATGCCTTTGCCGTCATCGCCTATCTCGATGATGATCATGTTTCCTTCGCTGGAAGCCTTGAGCAGCACCTGTCCTTCTTCGCTCTTGCCCGCCGCAAGCCTGTCGGCGGGGGATTCAATGCCGTGGTCTACCGAATTCCGCACCGAGTGCATGATGGGATCGAGAAGGTCCTCAATGACCGACTTGTCAAGTTCCGTCTCCTCGCCTTCGATGATCAGGTTGATCTTCTTGCTGAGGCTCTTGGAAAGGTCCCGCACCAGGCGGGGAAAACGGCCGAATATCTGGCTTATGGGAACCATGCGTATACGCATGACCCCTTCCTGGAGTTCCCCGGTGATGCGGCCAAGGTTCTGGGAGGTGGATCGGAATTTCCCCATATTATTCTTGAACGACGCCTCAAAATCATCAAAGACAGAAAAAAGGTCTCCGTATTCTTCACTGATTTTTTTGCGTACATCCTTGCCGGACTGGCCCTTGCGCATATCCTCAAGGTAATCCGGCAGCGCGTCAAAGAGGTTTTTAATTTTTTCCCTGTAGGCGGTCTCTATGCTGTGGAAACCGGCGCTCAGTTCGGTAAACTGGTTGGAAATCTGGTTAAAGGTCGCCTTGGTAATGACTGTCTCCGATACCAGGTTGAGAAGGTCGTCAATGCGTTTGGAATCAACCCGCAGTATGGAACCGGCGTCCTTGCCCGCCTTCTTGGCCTCGGCCTCCTGCTTTGCCTTGTCAGCGGCGCCGGGCGCCTGGGCCGCCTGTGCGGAACTCTGCCCGGCGTTGGATGCCTGCGGGGAAGGCTCCTGGGGCGGGGACGCTTTAGGTGTCTGCGCCGGGGTCGCTGGGGCTGCCTTGGCCGCCGGAGCGTCCACGGAAACAGCGGATATATCGGCGCTTACCGTAACATCGGGAATGTTCACATAGCGGTTGATGTCATCGCCGGTTTTTCCGCTTGCCAGATAGTAGTCAACCACAGGATAAAAAGTGTCCTCATAGAGATCTTCAAAGTTGGGAACCGTTTTGAGGACCGTTCCCAGTTCCTTGAGGGCGGCAAAAACCTGTATGCCGCCGACGCTCTTCATTATATTGTCTTCGTTAAAGGTAACGGACACCCGGTATATGACAGCACCGGGATCCGCGGACTGCTTGAGTTCAAGAAGCTCATATTCGGAGAGGCCGCCTTTCCCGCCCGAAGCAGGGGCGGTCTCCCTGGCGGGGGGAGCGGCCTTGACTGCCGGGGCCGCTGTTTTGGCCGCGGTCTTTTTCCGCGCCGACCCTTCGGGAAGCAGGACATGGAGGCGGCCTTCAATATCGCTGATGTCTTCCTGGTACACTTCCCCTGACATACGTTTTTCAAGCATGGCCTTGATGATGTCAATAGCCGCGAGCAGGGTATCCACCACTTCTTCATTTACCGCGAGCTGATCGGAGCGTATGGCATCCAGAACGTCTTCAACAAGATGGGTAAAATGGGAAAGTTCCATCATTTCGACCGTAGCCGCTCCGCCCTTGAGGGTATGGGCGGCCCGGAATATCTCGTCTACGGCATCCCGGTTTCCGCCTTCGTTCTCAAGAACCAGAACATTCTGCTCCAGGGTGTCAACCTGCATTTGGGCCTCGGAGAAAAAGTCTTTAAGCAGTTCCTCGTTGTTCGGATCCAGATAATCACTCATATAGTCAAATGTTTATATACAATTCGTCTTACGTCAAGGCCCATACAGGGGAATTCCCTTGGTATTGGGCCTTCTTTGTGATAGAATGAAGTATGAAATATTTTTTCTCCTGTATAACAAGGGCGCTGGTCCTTCCGGTTCTGACCCTTGCCGGCTCTTTTAGCCTTTTCGGGGCGGAAATCACTGTTCCCCGGCTTGAGGCGTTTACCCGAGGCGCCAGGAATGGAGACGACTTTGTGCTTTCATCGGTTGCCGAGGCTGATTTGGCTGTTGAGGGGGGGTATAAATACTCGGCCTACCTGGGCTTTTCCTTCTCTTCAGGGGATTTGGAGCGGCTTTTGGCCCGGGGAAAACTGGATATTGACCCTGTGGCCGGAGCTAATCCGACTGCTAGTGAGATTGACGATCTTGTGAAAGAGCTTGAAGACAGGCTCAACAGGCGGACCACCCTCGGTCTCAGGGTCATCAAGGCCACCGCCAGGGAGCCTCTTGGCCTTCCCCTGGAATTGAGTTACTTCCTGGGGAAAGCCGATACCTTTGCCTCCGGGGACGATTTTGTAAGCTATTTCGGAACCGCCCCCCTGGGCAGCGATTTCAGGGGCTTTATGTACTTTCCCGACGGCATAGGCGGGGACATCACCAGCCAGTACCACGGTATACACCAGGTCAACGGCACGGGCCTTTCTCTTGTCCTTACCAAGTCTGAAACGGTCATTCCCATGGGATATTTCTACCAGGACCTGGGGTTTACCGACGCCAACGGCAATTTTGAGGCCGGCCATTACTCCGGGGACTTAAGGCTCCTCGTAAACAGCCGGCCCCTGCGCCTTGAGCTTTTCGGGGGCGTCAGTTTCCACCAGGGAGACGAGAACATCTACCGGGGCGGGCTTTTGGCCCATCTTGCCGCCGAAGCCGGGGCGGAACTGCTCATCCAGGCCGGCGTTCCCGGCTGGCGGCAGGGTGAAGACTTCGACGTGGACCATCTTTTCTTTCTCCTCGAACCGAGAATACGGTTTGGGTTTTTCGCCGTCAGAACCACCTTTTTTTACCGCCCCCTCTGGTATTTACAGCAGGAAAACAAGACCGAACAGGGAAAAGCCGATGTAAATGTCAAACTCATCTTCGGAAACCTCGACGAATCCCAGTTTGAATTCGGCCTTGAAGGTACCGGCGGGCTGCAAACCGCTGATATGGACGACCGGTATTTTTATATTTCACCCTTTATCAGCATGGTATCCTCGGGACTGCGCTGGGACACAAAGCTCAGGATTGACCCCTTTGAATACGATAATATAGGAGAGATGTTTGAGCTGTTTATGGGAATACGGACAGCCTATTAAACGTATGGAGCATACATGAAACGGCGTTTCTTTTGCGCGGTCCTCCTGGGCCTGTTCCTCCTCCCCCTTTCCGCCCTGGAACTGAGTGTTACCGGGGGCCTGGGAAATTTGCGTTTTGACCCTGACCGTGACAGCGCCCTGGGCGCGTCGGGGGAGCAATTCTCCCCCCTTCTGTACCTTCCCATAAACGCCGTTTTTTCGGGCCAGACTGTTGACCGTTTTTCCTATACAGTCGCGTTCAAACGCGGTCCCATACTGAGGAACCAGCTTTCCGCTGTTCTGGGTATGGATTTTGAATACGGAAGCCTTGCCATGGGTCCTGTTTTCGGCCTGTGGAACAATGCCGATGATTTCATAAAACCCGGCGTTTCGCTGCGGGCAGGACTTGAGCTTCCCGGAAAAGTCTTCGCGCTCCTTGAAGGCAATGCGACCATAGGGGCTTTGGCCGCCGAAGGGGATTATTCGGAAGAATACGGGCGCGCCGCCCTGGGCTTCTGGGTGCCCTTTGCGGTCATCACCCTCAGCGCGGAACGGGAAGAATTTTCAAGCATGAACGGCAGCGGTGTACTCATCCGGGACAGGAGGATCAGGTACGGTTTCAGCGCGGCTGCGTTCAAAAAAAATGTACCGTATACTGTGGACCTCAAGCTCGGCTATCAGATTCTGGAACGGGAATATGTTCCCTCCGATACCGACAGCTTAAAGTCCCTGTACCTCGGCTGCGAGTTCAGGGCCTCCATACGGCCCACGCTTAGCTTTGTACTGGGCGGAGAGATGCCTCTCTATACCTGGGGCAAGGACCCCCTTAAAAGCCCGTCCCGGAGCACCCCGCTCTACGAGGTCCGCACGGGCTTTATCTGGACCAGCTCCTAACAGGAATCTTCCGCAAAAACCAGTTCGCCTGAGGGAATATCAACGGATTTAAGAACCACCCGGACCGTGTCATTGGGTTTGGCGCTGCCGGGTGAGGGAATCTGTGTTTCTATGCCCAGGGCGGGAATCGCCGCTGCGGCCCGGCCGCCTTTTGTTTCCAGAAGCACTGCGTCCCAGCTTGAATCTTTTTTGTCCGCCAGATAGACCGCCGTCCAGTGGGAGCGGGAGGCCCGCTCGGCGTGATGCACCGCCTGTGACGCCGCCTCGCCCGCGGCAAGGCGCATGAGAATTTCGTCCTCTGAAAGCGTTTCCCTTCCCACGAGAAAAGAACGTATCTGTTCATGGGCAAGCAGGTCCGTATAGCGCCTCAAGGGGCTGGTAACCTGGGTATAAGATTCCAGGGCCAATCCCCCGTGTATGCCGGGCTTTGCCGAAAGAAGGCGGGGCCGCATGCAGCGGCGGAGCTGGTAGGAACCCGCCATGCCGGGAAGGGGGTCCCGTGGCATATCTCCGGTTTCCTGGGAAACAAAGGGAAAGGGAAGCCGCTTCCGTATGGCCCACCGGGCGGCGGCTTCTCCGGCAAGAAGCATACACTCCCGCACCATATCCGCCGAGCGCGAGGGGCCTATGGGACTGATACTGACCTTTCCCTGGGTTTCTCCCGGAAGGCTTACGCTGATATGAGCCTCCGGCAGCTCTATGACCGCCGCCCCGGCCTCAATACGGCGTCTGAGGTTGCGCAGGGCAATGGCTTCGAGGGCCTTGAGCGCGTCATGATCCCCTGATTCGAGCAGGGCGTCGGACCGGCCGTAGCTCAGGCGCGTAACCTTAATCAGCGAGGGGAAAATATCCGTTTCGGCAATGGACCCATCCTGAGCCAGGGTCAGTTTGAAAGTAAGGGCCGGCGAGACTTCGGCAAGGCCCAGGGCATAGAAGGCCAGGTCTTCTTCGGCAAGCATGCGGATGCTTCCTTCGGGAAGATAGAGGGTCGCTCCCCTGTCCCTGGCTTCACGGTCCGCCGGGCTTCCGGGGAGCAGCGCGGCGGCGGGGTCGGCCACATGCACATACAAAAGCTCCCCGCCTGTCCCTGGCAAAATTTCAACAGAAAGGGCGTCGTCAGGATCATTGCTCCACTCGTTGTCAATGGCATAGGAGGCAAGGCCCGTTAAATCCCGCCGCGTTTCCTGGGGAGGCGGCCCTGTCCTTTGGGAAGCCGGGGCAAGCTCCGCGCCGAAGCGGGACGGATGGGGATTCACATACGGGGACCAGACTTCGAGCCTGAGGAGCAGCCTGTGGGCTTCCTGGGGCGTCTCGCTTTTTCCCATATCCTTGAGGGTGCGGCTCTTTTCGCTTCTGCCCCGTGAGAGGGCTTCAACATCCTGAAGAAAACGGCTGTCCCCCGGATCGAGCTTTCCTTCCTTTGCCCGTTTGAGAAAGGCGTCCCTCTCTGAGCCTTCCTTTTCTTTTTCCGTCCGCCTCTCCTCGTCGCGGGCAAGGTCCTCAGGGCTCCGGGCCCGCAGTTCGGTAACAGTCCCGGAAAAGTAAAGGCCCTCTTTGAGAACGCCGTAGGCGGCCCAGGCGCTTTGGGGGCTGTATTCGCCGTAGATGAGTTCGGCGGCTTCTTTGAGGGTTACGCCGCTTTCCGCCTCAAGCAGTTCCCAGGCCCCCCGGGGATCTCCCCGCAGGGCAGAGGCCAGGGCGGTAAGTTCCTCAACACCCATGCCTACAGGCCCGCCGTGAATAAGTTCAACATCCTTTTCCCTTACTTTGAAAGTCCGGGAACCGGCGAGTTCTATGTGTATCTTGTCATCAACGGCGCTTACCAGCGCGGGATGGCCCTTGTAGGCCACAAGGCTTTTTTCACGAATCATCGGCTAACTCTACCATAAAGTAAAATAATTTGATAACCTGAGACTCCCTTACGTAAAACGGGACGGACTTTTTCAGCCGGGGAGTTGAATCTATGCTGGTAATGAAATTCGGGGGCAGTTCGGTGGCCGACGCTGAAAGAATACTCAAGGTCTCGGATATCGTTAAAGCCCAGCTTAAACGAAAACCCGTCCTGGTGCTTTCCGCCATGGGGGACACGACGGACCATCTGCTTGAGGCGGCCGGAGAAGCCCTGTCCGGGGGAAACGTTTCGGTTAAAAAAATACGGGACCTTCACATAAAAACCATACAGGACCTGGGGCTCAAGGATTCGGTACAGGATGAGATAGCTCCGCTTCTTAAAGAACTTGAGAGCCTCCTTGAAGGCGTCTCCCTTATCAGGGAACTCACCGGGAGGACCAAGGATTGCCTTGTATCCTTCGGCGAAAGGCTTTCGGTGCGCATAACTGCCGCGCTTTTCAGGACCCGCAGGATAAAGGCCCAGGCCGTGGACGCCTGGAACGCCGGCTTTGTCTCCGACTCAAACTTTACCCGGGCGGAACTGCTCAGGGAAAGCTGGGACCTTATTCCAAAGGCATTGCTTCCCCTGATTGACAAAGGCGTTCTGCCGGTGATAACAGGCTTTATCGCCAGGGACCAGAACGGCAGCATCACCACCCTGGGAAGAGGCGGCTCCGATCTTTCGGCCACCATCATCGCCGCGTCCTGCGGGGCCGAAGAAGCCCAGGTCTGGAAAGACGTGGACGGCATACTGAGCGCCGATCCCCGCATTGTAAAAAAGGCCCGGCCCGTCCAGACCGTAAGTTATGAGGAAGCCGCCGAGCTTGCCTATTTCGGCGCCCAGGTGCTCCACCCGCGGGCCATGCAGCCCTGCCAGAAAACCGGAACGCCGGTCCTGGTAAAGAACACCTTTAACCCGGCCGCGCCGGGGACCAGAATAGTCGCCGCGCTGGATAAAAAGCTAAGCCCGGTCAGGGCCATTACCTCGAAGAAGAACGTTACCCTGGTGGACGTGATTTCTACCCGCATGCTGGGCCAGTACGGTTTTCTTGAAGAAGTTTTTTCGGCCTTTGCCCGCCATCGCATTTCGGTTGATATGGTGGCGACCAGCGAGGTTTCCATTTCGCTGACCCTTGACGCGGCCAATGATCTGGGCGGGCTGAAAAAGGACCTTGGCCGTATCGCCGCCGTGGAAATCAAAACCGGCAAGGCCATTGTTACCATTATAGGCGA